>JAKJFL010000428.1:0-3623 GCA_022704935.1 Candidatus Rifleibacteriota bacterium | reverse complement strand
CGCATCACGCTGGCCGGCGGTATCTTCCTCGCGATCATCGCCGTGATCCCGAACATCCTGATCAAGGTCATGAACGTCCAGTTCTACTTCGGTGGAACCGCGCTGCTGATCGTTGTCGGCGTTGCCATGGACACCATGCGACAGCTCGAATCGCACCTCGTTACCCGGCACTACGAAGGCTTCATGAAGAAGCGGGGTCTGCGGTGAGCAAGCGGCTGAACCTGATTTTCCTGGGGCCTCCGGGTGCCGGGAAAGGGACGCAGGCGAATATGATGGTGGACACCTACGGGGTTCCGCAGGTGTCCACCGGTGATATGCTTCGTGCGGCGATCGCGAGCGGCTCCGAACTCGGAAAGAAAGTCCAGTCGTATGTGACGTCGGGCGGCCTCGTTCCCGACGAGCTCGTTCTTTCGGTGCTCCTGAAGCGCATCGAGGACGCGGACTGCTCGAAGGGGTTCATCCTCGACGGATTCCCGAGAACGGTCGGCCAGGCGAAGGAGCTCGACAAGGCTCTCTCGACGATCGGCGGCGTCACGGGCGTGATCGCCATCACCGTTCCCGATGGAGACCTGATCGAACGACTGACGGGGCGACGCACCTGCAAGGGGTGCTCGGCCCCCTACCATGTGAAGTTCACGCCTCCGAAGAAGGGTGGGGTGTGCGACAAGTGCGGCGGCGAACTCATACAGCGGAAGGACGACACGGTCGAGGTAATCTCGAACCGCCTGAAGGTCTATCATGACCAGACGTCCCCGCTGATCGAGTACTACGGATCTCGCAAGCTCCTTCACAAAGTTGAAGGAACCGGGAAAATCGAGATGATTTTTTCGAAGATCCGTGGTATAATTGACTCTCTCATTCAGCCTTGATTCCGCTGAAAACCCCCGCGGAACTGGGGCTCATGCAGGAGAACGGCGGCATTCTCGCCACCGTTCTCGAAGGTGTGAAACTACTGGTCAACCCCGGTGTTACCACCTATGAACTGGACCGATTCGCCGAAGATACGATACGCAAGGCCGGCGCCGTTCCTGCTTTCAAGGGGTACCGCGGCTATCCGTCGACGTTGTGTTGCAGCGTCAACGAGCAGGTGGTGCATGGTTTCCCCTCGAAAAAGCGCAAGCTGCAGGAAGGCGATATCATCAGCCTTGACATCGGATTGAAGCGCGGCGGGCTGTTTTCCGACATGGCCGTGACCTTGCCGGTCGGAAAAGCGAGCGACGCCGTCATTCGATTCCTCGAGATCACCGAGAAGTCCCTGCGGGAAGGCATCAAGCAGGCCCGCCCCGGGAACAGGCTCGGCGACATCTCGAATGCCATCCAGTCGTATGTCGAGCATCGCGGTTTCTCCGTGGTGCGCGATTACGTCGGACACGGCATCGGACATCGGCTCCATGAAGAACCGGCGCTCCCGAACTTCGGTCCTCCCCATGTCGGACCGCGGCTGGAAGTGGGGATGGTGCTGGCGATCGAACCCATGGTGAATATGGGCGCTTATGCGGTTCGAGTCCTGGACGACGGGTGGACCGTTGTGACCGAAGACGGAAGTCTTTCGGCTCACTTTGAACACTCGGTTGCGGTGACCAGCGATGGCCCCCGCGTGCTGACCAATCTGCCGGTCAGGTAATCTTGGAGGAAGTCATTGGAATGACCAAAGCGGATACTATTCAGGTCGGCGGGAAGGTGCTGGAGCCTCTTCCCAATGCCATGTTCAAAGTGGAGCTGGAAAACGGACACGTGGTTCTGGCCCACATCTCCGGGAAGATGCGGATGCACTATATCCGCATTCTGCCGGGCGACAAGGTGACGGTGGAGCTTACGCCCTACGACCTGTCGCGCGGCCGCATTGTATACCGGTTCAAATAATTCCCCACGGCATCGTTTCGTACTGTTGCAGGAGGCAGTCATGAGAGTTCGGGCATCGGTTAAGAAAATTTGTGAAAAGTGCAAAATCATCAAGCGGCGCGGAATCATCCGCGTCATCTGCGAGAATCCCCGGCACAAGCAGCGCCAGGGTTGAGCTGACAGGAGGAAATCAGAATGGCTCGTATCGCCGGCGTTGATCTGCCCCGGGAAAAGCGCATCGAAGCAGCTCTTCCCTATATCTACGGAATCGGCCTGACCCGGTCCCGTGAGATTCTCAAGAAGACGAAGATCAGTCCTGACAAGCGCGTGAAGGATCTCTCCGAAGAAGAGATCAGTCTCATCAAGCAGGCTATCGAACAGAACTACCGCGTCGAGGGCGACCTCCGCCGCGAAGTGTCGATGTCGATCAAGCGCCTGATGGATATTGGTTGCTATCGTGGCCTCCGCCACCGCAAGGGCCTTCCGGTCCGCGGTCAGCGCACCCACACCAATGCCCGCACGCGCAAGGGCCCCCGCCGGTCCATCGTCAGGAACAAGTAATCTTCATAGGATCCACAAGGAGCGTTAGTAGATATGGCTAAAACAGGACCCAAAGTAAAGTCCCGGGCCAAGCGGCGTGAGAAAAAGATCGTCGCCAAGGGCCAGGCGCACATCCAGTCGACTTTCAACAACACGATCATCTCGATCACCGATTTGACCGGCAATGTTCTTGCCTGGTCGAGCGCGGGCGCGAACAATTTCCACGGCTCCCGCAAGTCAACTCCGTATGCGGCACAGGTCGCCTCCGAAGTGGTCGGACGCAAGGCCCTTGAATTCGGCATGCGCGAGATCGAAGTGTACGTCGCCGGCCCCGGCATGAGCCGTGAATCCGCCGTGCGCGCACTTCAGACTGTCGGACTGAACGTCACTCTCATCAAGGACGTCTCCGGCATTCCGCACAATGGCTGCCGCCCTCCGAAGCGGCGCCGCGTCTGAGAAGGAGAACGATATGGCTCGCTATTCAGGACCCAGTTGCCGCATTTGTCGCCGCGAAGGCGATGCGTTGTTCCTCAAGGGTGCCCGGTGCTTTACGGACAAATGTTCCATCAAGCGCCGCGCGAAGATCCCTGGTCAGCATGGCTCTGACCGCATGGGAAACAAGAAGCAGACCGGTTACGAGATCCAGTTGCGTGCGAAGCAGCGCGTCCGCAAGATGTACGGGATTCTCGAGCGCCAGTTCCAGAAGTATTATGAGATCGCCAGCCGCAAGTCCGGCAATACCGGCGTGCTCTTGCTTCAGGAACTAGAAACGCGTTTGGACAATGTGGTTTTCCGCATGGGCTTCGGCATTTCTCGCGCACAGGCTCGCATGTGGGTTACCCAGGGTCACTTCAACGTGAACAACCGCAACGTGAACATTCCCAGCTTCCAGCTGCGGCCGGGCGACGAGATCTCACTGCGTGAGAACAGCTCGCTGCGCAAGACCATTAAGGACATCATGGAAGCCTCGATCAGCCGCGAAACCAGCCCCTGGCTCCAAGTCGACCGCGAGAACTGCAAGGGCAAGTTCCTTTCTCTGCCCGAGCGCGCTCAGCTCGATCCGAAGATTCAGGAATCGCTCATCATCGAGTACTACTCGCGGTAACGGCTCAAGGAGGCACTTGCGTGATCGAAATCAATCGCCCCAAGGTAACCTACGCGACAGATCCGGACAACGAGAATCACGGTACGCTTTTTCTCGAACCCCTGGAGCGCGGATATGGGCAGACTCTCGGAAATTC
>JAKJFL010000427.1:0-3624 GCA_022704935.1 Candidatus Rifleibacteriota bacterium | reverse complement strand
CGATCGAAACCTGCCGGGACATGCTCTCGGGCATGCTCGACATCTACCTCTCCACCCTCAACAACCGGATGAACGAGATCATGAAGGTCCTGACCGTCATCGCCACCATCTTCATGCCGCTCACCTTTCTCGCCGGAATCTACGGCATGAACTTCAAATACATGCCGGAGCTGGACTGGCGGTGGGGGTATTTCGCCGTCTGGGGACTGATGCTGATCATCGCCGTCGTCATGCTGATCTACTTCAGGCGAATGAAATGGCTGTAGACGCCCGCGACGGCCATCCGCACCTTCCGCATCCATCCTTGACGGGATGAGAGATATATGCTGAACAGGCCGCATCGCATTTGATTTCCTGCACGACCGTTTTTCATTTCGATTGGGGGACGCTATGGAAATTCAACGAGACTACATCATGCCCGCAACCCTCTACGGCGCCTACGAGATGGAGTTGCATCCGATCACCCTGTCGTTTCCCGAACATGTCGAAAGTTCCTTCCTGGATGATTTCTACACGAAATCACTGACGCTGGTCCGGTTTTCCCTGTTTATCGGAATCCTGATGTACAGCGTATTCGGGATCCTGGACGCCGTTGTCGCGCCGGGAATGATCAAACCCCTTTGGCTCATCCGCTTTGCCATCGTCTGTCCCTTTTTGCTCGCCATCATCCTGTTCTCCTATACGCGCCGGTTCCGGCCGTTTTTCCAACTTTCCGTCACGGCCGCGATGATCGTGGCGGGCTTCGGCATCGTCTTCATGATCCTGATCATGCCGCCGCCGGCCAACTATACCTACTACGCAGGCCTGATCCTCGTGTTGATCTGGGGGTACACCTTCACGAGGGTTCGGTTCATCTGGGCCACGCTTGCGGGATGGCTGATTGTCGTCGGCTACCAAATCGTCGCGATCGGCATGCTGGACACCCCGACCTCCATACTGATGAGCAACAACTTCTTCTTCATCAGCGCCAACCTCGCCGGCATGCTCGCCTCCTACTCGATCGAGTATTATGCCAGACGGGATTTTTTCTTGACCTTCAAGCTGGAAAACGAGAGACAGGTCGTCGAGGCCGCAAACAAAAGACTGGAAAGCATCGTTCAGGAGCGAACCTCGCAACTGATGCAAATGAACACGGACCTGAGGCAGGAGATCGACGAACGGAAAAAGGCCGAGGAAGAAAGGAAGGAGCTGGAAAACATGCTGATCCAGGCCCAGAAAATGGAGGCCCTGGGCACCCTGGCGGGAGGAATCGCACACGATTTCAATAACCTGCTCATGGGCATCCATGGACACAGTTCACTGATGCTCATGGACATGAAGGAGAATCATCCATTCTATGAGAACGTCAACAGCATAGACCAGTATGTGAAAAAGGGGGCCGATCTGACGTCGCAGTTGCTGGCCTTTGCGATGGGTGGGAAGTATGAGGTCAAGACGACGGATCTCAACGAGCTGATCAAGAAGAACTCCCTGATGTTCGGCCGCACAAAGAAAGAGGTCATGATCCATGTCGAACTCCAGCAGGAAATCTGGCCGGTCGATGTGGACCAGGGGCAGATCGAACAGGTCCTCCTGAATCTCTTTGTCAATGCGTGGCAGGCCATGCCGGACGGCGGCGATCTTTACATTACGACGGAAAATATCACGCTGGACACCGGATCCGCGCAGAAGATGGGCGCCAAACTGGGAAGCTACGTGAAAACCAGCATCCGGGACACGGGGACCGGGATGGATGAAGCCACCATCCATCGGATTTTTGACCCCTTTTTTACCACGAAAGCCATGGGGAAAAGCACCGGCCTCGGGCTCGCCTCGGTCTACGGCATCTTGAAGAATCACGGGGGATTCATCCAAGTCGAAAGCAAAAAGAACGAAGGCAGCGTCTTCAGTTTTTTCCTGCCGGTTTCCTCAAAAAAGATCGCCCGGAAAGGCGAGTATTTCTCCGATTCCGCAGAGGAGACGGTAAAGGGCTCGGAAATGATTCTGCTTGTCGACGATGAGGAGATGATCATCAAGGTCGCCGAACGCATATTGAAAAAGCTCGGATACCGCGTGATGACCGCCCAAAACGGTCAGGAAGCCGTAGAGATTTACAGAACCCATCGGGATCGGATCGATCTGGTCATTCTGGACATGATCATGCCGGGAATGGGCGGCAAGGAATTGTACAACACCTTGAAAAAAATGAATCCGGAGGCGAAGGTTCTTCTTTCCAGCGGCTACAGCATCGACGGCGAGGCCATGGAAATCATGGAAAGCGGCTGCAATGGTTTTCTGCAGAAGCCGTTCAGCCCTTCGCAATTGTCTCAAAAAATTCGGGAGATTCTCGATCCGCGGGAAAGTCTTCGGGACAACCTGTCCGAAAAGGAGGACGGCAGGCTTTAGCCGGACAACCGGGCTGTTTTCGACAATCGAAACGCTCTCTGCGGGCCAAAGAGCCGCGAAATCACGGATCAGCGGGGAAAGAACAAGATGCAAGTCGACGATCGTTTCAAAAGGCTTTTTCAGGAACTGCAGGACGGCCACCTGGAGATCCGGAACCGGCTGAACGTCCTCTCCAAACAGGACCGGGCTTTGCCGTCGCTGCTCGATGAAGAGGTCGCCAGGTTCGAGAACTGGCGTTACCCTCTGATGGATGCACTGGCAGCGATCGTTTTCGGCTTTGACGCGGGGCGACAGGAAACCCACAAGCGCTACATTCAAAATTCAAAATATTTCGAGGTCGTCCAGGAAGCGCCTTTCTACTGGAGAATCGTGCACAAACCCAACGGCTACGCGGGCGACGCGGATATGATGAATTTCATCTATCAGAATCAATACGAGGGCGAGACACCGTTCGGCATGTTGCTGCACAAACATGCGCTTTCCACAAAGGCGTGCCAGTCCGTCCGAAACCGAAAAACGTATCTCTTCGGGCAGATTCTACAAAGGGGAAAGGGCAGCATTTTGAGCCTGGCCGCCGGCCCCGCGAAGGAAATCAATGACGTGCTGAAAACCACCCAGGGAAAACAATACCGCTTCCTGGCGCTCGATCACGATATGGAAACCCTGAAAAAGTTCAGCTCCTCCAACAGCAATCCTTGTTTCAAATATGCCCTGGTCAATGCGTTTCAAATTATTTCGAACAATTACCTCACCGCGCGGCCCCGCCCTTTCGCGGAAAGGTTTTGTTCGCCCAGGCGCGATTTCGAGGGGTTGCGCGCGCTCATCAGCCCGATTAAATACGAATTGGACTACCTGAAGAAGGAAGAATACGACCTGGTATACAGCTCCGGTCTTTACGACTACATCATGACCTTTCCGCTGGACGACAGCAAGGGAACGGTCGCCCTGACCAGAAACCTGTTCAATCTCGTCAAGCCCGGCGGCACGCTGATCGTGGGAAATTTCAATCACAACAACCCCCGCGATCTTCGATTCATCATGGAATACGTATACGACTGGCGCCTGATCTACCGCAGCGAGAGGGACATGCTGGAATTTGCCCGATCCATCCCGGGAAAGGAGATCAAGAGCATCCGGGTGGAACGCGAACCGCTGGAAATCAATTATTTTCTGAAAATCGAGAAGGCGTAAGGCCCGGCGGGCTCAGATTCTTCCCTTCAATAAATAGGTGATCATCTC
>JAKJFL010000426.1:0-3632 GCA_022704935.1 Candidatus Rifleibacteriota bacterium | reverse complement strand
CGGCCTCGGTCAGGACGGCCGGGATCTCGTTTTCCCGGAGAACGTAAAAACCGCCCGGAATGACTGTCGTTCCGGTGCCGATGCTGCTTTCCTGGAGCCGGTCGCGCATGCGCGATCCGACGGTCAGCGGAACGCCGCGGTCGAGGGCGTTGAAGTAGATTTCGCCCTTGTTCGGGGCATCCGGTCGCAAAGATGCGTTGTGATGGATCGAAACGAACAGGTCGGGCGCTTCCTTTTTGGCGACCTCGACTCGAGCAGGAAGGGAGAGGAAAATATCGGCAGTTCGTGTCAGGACGACATGCGCTCCGTCCGACTCGAGAAGCTTCGCGAGATACCGGGCGACTCGAAGATTCGTCACCGACTCCTTGAGCCCGTTCTTCCCGACGGCGCCGGGATCGGAGCCGCCATGACCGGGATCCAGGACGATCGAAACGCCCGCCAGCGGTTGCGAAAGAGTGGTCGCGTCGACCCCGGCAACCCCGGCGAACACTGCCAGACACAAGGCAAACACACGTATGCGCTGCGTAGTCATGAACGCATTTTACCAGAATTCGGGCAATGTGATACCGCAATTCGGGGGACGTGATACAGAATTGCCCTCTCGAGAAAAAACAAAACGCCCTCAACGTGTCGTTCTGCAGCGGCGCTCTGCGAAGCGCCCGCCCCGCTCATCATCGAGAATTCCAGTCCGCGGTGTGACTGTATCTCGCGGATACGGTCATGGTATGCTTGTCACCGTAACAACAGCCGCCTACGCGGCGTCGAGGAGGAAGATGATGAAGAAGCTCAGGATGGTGCCGGTTCTGCTCCTGCTGCTGGTCTCATGCGCGATGCAGGCGGCCGCGCTCGACGTTCTGGTGTGCCTCTCGCCGCTAGGCGGGTTCGCCCCGTCGAACAACCAGCGCACGATCACGATCGACGGAAAGGAACAGCCGCTCGGCCTCAACAATGCCCTGATCGACGCCATCAAGAAGACCCCGGCCTCGGGCTCGGTGAAGATCGCCATGTACAACTTCGCTCATCGCGACGTTCTCGGCCTGCTTCTCGACCGCGCCCTGCAGGACGGCCTCCAGGTGCGGGTTCTTCTCGACAACTGCGCCGACTGGACGCAGGAGGCGGTCCGCGATTTCACCACCACCGTCGACAAGGTCGCCCGCAAGGCGGCCCAGGACAAGCGGCCGTTCGACTTCCAGATCAAGCTCGTGACGCCCGCCATCATGAAGAAATACAAGCGCACCCGTGTGCTCGACGACGGCAAGGAGATCCTCGGGACGATGCATCAGAAGTTCGGCATCATCTACGATGATCGCAACGCGCTCCCGACGACGTCGTTCAGCGGTTCGGCGAACACCAGTCCAAGCTCCGACGAGATCTACGCAGAAAACCGCATCTTCTTCCGCAACAGCACCGATACGGCTCTGGTCTGGGCGTCCCAGTTCGCGCGGCTCTGGAACGAGTATTCCGAGCCAGGAACGAACGTCGTCGCATCCGAACCCGCGGTGAAGATCGGGAAACGGCCCGAGTTCGAAATACTCTTCAATATAGAACCGACCGCCTCCGGCACGATGACGAAGATCGATGATCGCATCATCAGTCTCCTCGACGAGGTGAAGCCCGACGGAACCGTCGAGATCGCGATGTTCAGCTTCACCCACTCGCGCATCGCGAAGAAGATCATCGAGGTCGCAGAGAAAAATCCGGGAGCGCGCTTCCGCCTCTTCTTCGACCACTCGATGCTCCTCTCCGGTCCCGACCGCCGCGGCCTCATGCCCCCCTTCATCGAGGAACAGATCAAGGAAAAGAAGCTGGCGAACATCGAGATACGGTACAAATTCCGTGCGAACTCCTACGCCTACGATGCGAAACTGAAGGAGGTTGCCCAGGACCATTTTCGGGCACCTCTCCTGCATCACAAATTTCTGATCGTCAACCGGCAGAAGATCATCACCGGTTCGTACAACTGGTCCGCTTCGGCCGAGGAGCGCAACATGGAAGACGCCGTCATCTTCGACGCCGCGACCCCCTACGGGAAGGATGTCATAGACCGCTATCTCGCCGAGTTCGAGTTTCTCTGGGGCAACCGCTACGAAGACAGGCACGCCGGCAAGGACGTGAAACCCTACAGCATCGGTCGCGACTACGCCCTCGAATACGAGAAGAAGATCAAGGAAACCCTCTCCGAGTTCGTCTGCTCGAAAATCCAGAAACTGCTCGACGACGGCCCCCTGCCGCCCCAGAACCTCAGAAACCTCGCCAACGTCGGCGGCGGCGAACTGAACAAGGCCCTCGAAAAAATGAAAGCCGCCTTCCTCATCGAAACCTACACGAAAGACGGCACCGAACGCTGGCGCCTCGCCGATTGATCGAGCCCACAACCCATCGCAAGGCCATACGGGGGCGGGTTTCAAACCCGCCCCTACATCCGAAAAGGCGTTTCGTATCACATTGCACGGGCGGGAATGAATCGCATTCATCTGTAGGGGCTGGTCTCAGACCCGCCCGTGGGCAATGATATAATATTGCATCAAACAAAAACGGTATCAGGCATGTGCCCGATACCGTTTTTTGATTTGATTTGGGTGTTATCCCGTGATGCTGTCCTGTTCGGCGATCGCCTCTTCGTTGCGGGCGGCGTTGTGCTGGGCCAGCAGGGACTCGGCCCGCGCGACCCCTGCCTTCACGATCGGCGCTTCCGCCCAGGCGTAGATGACGTGGTAGATCGCCAGAGGAATGATCGTGACGAAGAAGAAATACGAATACCAGTGCAGGGGAATGACCGGCTGGGCGAACGTGAACCGGTCGAGGTTGAAAATCAGGATGCTCAGACAGGTGTAAACGACCGTGAAGTTCGTGCGAGGGTCGGATGCCTTGAAGAGGCAGTATCCGTCGAACCTCTTCGGATTGAACGGCCAGATCAGCGAACCGCCCATGTGGCCGGTAAGGTCTTCGGTGATGTGAACCGCATACCCGAGAAACGAGACGAGCCCGTAGAGCCACCAGTTCTCGAGCGCGAACCACCAGGCGATCAGCCAGGCGATCACGGAGAGGAACAGGCCGAGCACGTAGCTGTGGCTCCAGGTGCGGTGCCAGGGCAGAAACTCGACCGAGGTGACGTTCTTCCCGTCGACCACCTTCGTCTCGTAGCCCATCATCGGGCCAGACAGGATATCGACGCCGGTGGGCTTCGGACGTTTCTCGAGAAACACCGTGTTCTTCAGCTTGTAGATGCCGATGCGCTTGTCCGGGGGCGGCTCGGTGCCGGGGAAAGGAAGCTGGGAGGTGTTCACGATCTCGTTGATAACGACCGAAACCTCATTCTTTTCTCCGTCGTAGCTGACGACATACTGCCGCCAGAGGTTGGCCCCCATGCGCATCGGGTTATACTGGATCTGAATGAACTTCCCCTCGACGGCCGCCTTGTCGATGGCCTGGCCGACCTGGTTCGCCATGTCCTGTGGATCGGGGTTGTTCGGGTCGAACTCGAGCGTCACGTCTTCTTTCGCGAAGAACCGGCCGAGCTTGAAGTCGAACGTGTCGGGCAGAATGCCGTACAGTCCGCCGAGCACGAGAATGAACGAGGCGCTCGCGTCGGGATTCCCGCTCTTGGTGAGGGCGGCGGCGGCCACGGCGGG
>JAKJFL010000425.1:0-3636 GCA_022704935.1 Candidatus Rifleibacteriota bacterium | reverse complement strand
AAGTTCCTGAGTCTGCTCCAGGGAGCCGTCTCCGGCCTGACCATCCCGCCGGTTCCGAACGTGAGCCTTCATGCGATCGTCGACCCGTACACGGAAGAAGGCTTCGTCGTGTCGCTCATTCCCCAGAGCGACCTCGCCCCGCACCAGGTCGTGCGCAAACTCCAGTATTACATGCGCGCCGGCTCCGACTTCATGCCGGTTCCGCACGCCATTCTCGCCGGCATGTTCGGAAAGCGGCCCCAGCCGCGCATTGTCCACAGAAAGCTGTTCGGCAAGACCCTGATCAAGGGCGATTTCGTCGAGTGCAACCTGTCGATCCTGCTCAACAACGTCGGCCGCGGCATCGGCCGGGACCTGTTCATATCAGGCAGTATTGAATCTCCCGGCCAGAACTGCTCGGTGCAGATGATGCCGGGCGAGTCCAGCGAATGGACCGGCAGGGTCTCGTTCGGCACCCACGTGGCCTTGATCTCCCAGAGCGAGTTCCGCATCCCTCCCGGCGCCTACTCCACCCCTCTTTCCCTCAGCATCGCGCTGAAACCGCCCTTCGAGAACACCTTCGTCTTCAAAGGCAGCTACGGTTGCGACGGCGACTCGGTCCACGAGCTCCTGATCGAAGCGTCCGCCGACGAGATCCACAAGGTATACATGCGGTGTCAGGCGTCCCGCCCGTCGGCCGACCTGACCGATATCGCCCCCCTGGTCTTCGGTCCGGAATAGCGGCCGGCCGGGTTTTCGAAGCCGTCGACATCCGTGGGGCAGGTGAAGGCGCTTGCGCCGGCGAAGCGGCCTTTTAATATATGGAGATATATATGAATATCCATTTCTGGACTCCTTCCTGCATTCTTTGCGCAGCGCTGTGCCTGATGGCAGCTCTGATCATTCCTGTTTCGGGCGCTCACGCCGGAGAGAACGGGGGGCGGGAGACGGCTTTTTTCCACGCATACTTCGCCGGGGAGATCAGGGATCACAAGGCGGCGATCGCTGAAAGCCTCCTCAAGCTGGCTCCTCCGGCAAAACTCGACGAGATCCGCTCGCTGTATGCGGGAGCGCTGGGCGACCTCAAGGACGCGATCGGCCGCGACGGGGCATACGACCTGATTTTCGCGAAGGGCAAGGCGCCGGCGCGCATCCGCATCGGCCCGGACGGCAAAATCGACATGCTCTGGTTCGGCCAATGGAGTCTGTTCACCGACGATCCTTCGACCCTGGCCGCCGAATTTTCCAAGCTTCCAGGCAGGGTTTCCGTCACCGTGCGACGCGATGATCGAGAGAATCTGATCTCGATCGGCTCCGACATGCCGCTCGCAGTCGGCTCGACGTTCAAACTGTATGTCCTCAAAGCGTTCACACAGGCCGTGGCAGCCGGGAAACTGCAGCCCGACTCGATCGTCCGGCTGCTCCCGGAGTGGCAGAGCCTTCCGACCGGCATCACCCAGGACTGGCCGGCCGGCACGCCCGTCACGCTCGCGACCCTCGCCAACCTTATGATCTCGATCAGCGACAACACCGCCACCGACCATCTCATCCACGCGCTCGGCCGGGAGACCGTGGAAGCTGCCGCGCCAGAACGCATGCGCCCCTTCCTGACCACGTTCGATATGTTCCGCCTCAAATACTCCGACGATACGGCCCGCGCCGAACGTTTCGCGAAAGCCGATCCCACAACCCGGCGCGCCATGCTCGCAGAACTGGGAACCGCTCCCGTGAGCCTCGCCGACATCCGCACGGGCCCGTTCCATGTCGATACGATCGAGTGGCATGCCACGACCGACGAGCTGTGCCGGGTGCTCTACGAGCTTCGCGACCATCCCGCCGTCGGCATCAATCCAGGCCTCGTCAGGAAAAACCAGTGGCACCGGATCGCGTTCAAAGGAGGTTCGGAGCCAGGCGTTCTCAATTACACGATCTCCCTTCAGAAAACCCAGGCTTCGCCGACCTTCGTGCTCTCGGCCACGATCAACGACACCGCCCACGAGGTCAATACGGCGAGTTTCACGGAACTGGTCACCCGGCTGATCTGCCTTATCGAAGACGGCCGCCTGGCCTCCGGTTCGGCCCGGACACCCTGAATTCACCGGCAAGAACGGCACGGTGGCGATATGCGCGCTGTCCGTTTCCAAAACACACGGCATTTCTTCGGGCCAAACTCTGGACGTACCCCCGGTCGGTCCTTATAATTTCTGTATAACCTGAAGGCGGGGAGACATTATGCAGCTTCGGCCATCGCATCAAAGGCCGTTTTTACGACTCGTTCTGACCCTCGCGGTGCTGTGCTGCCTCGCGACACCGGCATTTGCCGGGGTGACGTTTTATTACGAGAAGGTGACGACCGACGCCTGGGGCAACGAGATCGGCTACCAGACCGTTCTCATCACCAGCATCGATCAGCTTCCCGTCGGCAGCCCCTGGCGCGCGTATTTCAGCAACCAGGTCGGCGGCCGCAACCTATGGGATTACACACAGGTCATCGCGGGCAGCCTGAGTAAGCCGCTCACGATGACGATCAGCGACCGCAACCAGATATCCTCCTCCTACCGTTCTACTACGGGCTATAACATCAAACTGTACCGCCACGTCACCCAGTATTCTTCCGACGACAGCAAGAAATTCGTCTACCTGCACGAACTGGGCCACGTCGCCATGCTCAACGCCTACGGCGGCAGCTACACGTTCAGCGGCCTTAACTACGGCACCGACAACATCCACACCCTCGACGAGATTCTGCCCAACTCGAACACCGCATGGGTCGAAGGCTGGGCGAACGCGTTCGGCGCCCTCAAGAACGGCGGAAAGCTGTTCTCGCTCTCGTTCGGCAGCGACACGACGACGGCTTTTCTCATCGACAACACGTTCGAGCAGATGACCCGCAACGAACTGTTCGTCGGGAAGATGCTGTATGACATCATGATGACCTTCCCCAGCGGCCGCGACAAGGTGTTCAACCTGCTCTCCACGACAGGCCCCCACGCCTCGCTGCGCGACTTCTGCCGCGCCTACGTGAAGACCTACCCCGCCGACCAGGTCGCCCTCGCGAAGCTGCTCGACAAGATCGGCTACGGCAAGGCCTCACTGAACGAGATACTCGACTACCTGAACGGCGGCTCACGCACCGTCACCCGTGAGTTCTACGCATATCTGCAACAGCGCGGCTCGATCGCCGGCGGTTCCACCACGGGCTCCACCACCTCGACCCAGACGACCTCGACGAAGAAATCATTCTGGTCACGCCTCGCCGACTTTTTCTCCGGTCTGTTCGGAAAGAGCGGTTCCACCGCGACAGCCGCCGCGGCTCCCCAGCCTTCTGTCACCGTCGGATCAACCGCGCAGACAGGCCAGGTATACACCTCTCATTCATCGGATACGACCTTGGCACCGGTCGCCCCCGGCGAAAACCTGAACGCCCCCCGAGAAGACGCGGCCCAGAAGCTCTCAGCCACCCAGGAAGAATACTTCGCCGCGTTCGCCGCCTACAACGAGGCTCTCAGTCGCCGCCCGACCGATCAGGCCGCCGTCAAGGCAGCCCTCGAGCGTTTCAAGGCCGCCAAGGCCGCTCTCACCAGCCTCAAGGGCTCGATCGACCAGTAAAACGATATTCACCGATATACATGATCGGCCCCGCCTTCCGGCGGGGCC
>JAKJFL010000424.1:0-3658 GCA_022704935.1 Candidatus Rifleibacteriota bacterium | reverse complement strand
ATCGGGAAGATTTCGGCCGTGCCGACCCCGCCGCCGATGCAAACGACGGTACCGAAATTCTCGATATGGGTGGGCTCGCCGAGTGGGCCGACGAGATCCGGAATCTCATCGCCGGCATTTTTCGCCGTCAACATCTTCGTCGTCTTTCCGACCGCCTGGACGTACAGCGTTATGGTCCCCTTCACCGGGTCGGAATCGGCGATCGTGATCGGAATGCGCTCACCGCCCTCCATGACGCGCAGCATGACGAAGTTGCCGGCTTTCCGCTTCTTCGCGATCAGGGGGGCCTCGAAGACAAGGCGTGAGATGCCCGCCGCCAGTTGTTCCTTTTCTACGATACGAAACACGTGATGCTCCTTTTTCAAGGGTTGAGTCCCTCGATTTTCGACGGTTTCACCGAACCGGCCGGAATCGAGTCCGGCCGTCGCGGGAAAACTGTAACATAAATCGACCGGAATGTCATTTTCAACCGGTACAGACGCGGCAACACATCCCCGCGATTTGATGGATACAAATATTTTTTTAATTATTTTTAATTTCCCCCTTGCGCTTCTTAAAACCATACTATATTATTGGTTCGTCGGACGTAATGTCTTAACGGATATTATTTGCTCCAAGATCAAACACTAGAAACAGGAGTACCAAAGATGCCCCGTCGTACCATGTTCGGTTATGAAGACATCCTAAAGGGTTCCTATGCAGTTCTCGAGCGCGAAGGTCTTCCTTCGGTCACCGCCGTCAGCGTTGCCAACGAAGTCGGTTGTTCCACGATGCCGATCTTCTGGATCTTCCGCACCATCAACGACCTCCGCAGCGAAACCATCAAAGCGGCCCTCGAATACCTCGTCACCGAAGCCCGCAAGCCCCGCGGCAACAACATCGTCGGCGACGTCGCCATGGCGATGTGCATTCTCGGCCGCGACAAACCGAACCTGTTCAAGGCTCTGTTCTTCGAGCAGGCCCAGTCCGGCAAGCTGATGACCGTGTTCCACAAATGGCTTCGCGAGCGTGCCCGCAAGTGCCCGATGTTCGCCCCCGCCACGATCCCCGGTGAAGAAAAGTTCCAGGAGATCATGAACGGCATGTTCACTCTGGCGTTCGGCTACGCCTCCCAGATCGTCCTTGGCGCCGTCAAGGGACTGAAGGACGAAGCGATCTTCAAGAACCTCCAGGATCTGTTCGTCCCCTTCTACGCCGAGCACGTCACCCACAAGGGCAAGGGTCTCCTCTCCGCCGACGAGCTTCGCAAGATGGTTCAGAAGCACGCCGCCGAAAAGAAAGCCGCGAAGGACGAGGACGACGCCCCTCTCTTCCCGCAGACCCACAAGCAGGCCGGCAAGAAAGCCGAGAAACCGGCTCCCGTGAAGGCCAAGAAAGCCCCCGCCAAAAAGGCTCCGGCCAAGAAGGCCCCCGCCAAGAAGGCTGCGGCAAAGAAAGCTCCGGCCAAGAAGGCCCCTGCAAAGAAGGCTCCGGCCAAGAAAATGAAAGCGGGACGCCCCGGCCGGAAATGACCGTTCTCCCGAGAAGCCTGTGAGGCCCTGAGTGGCCTCCAGGCTCAAGGCGCTCTTCGTTCTTGCCGCCCCCTTCCTTCTGTCGGCCTTGATCCTGGTCATCCTGACCTACACGGAAAGACATCTTTCCGAGGTTCAGGTCGACAGAATGCGGCAGGAATGGGATCGTCTCGCGCGCCAGACGCTTCACCGTCTCAGAGCGTCGCAGACAATTGAATCGCAACTCGAATCGATGGGTGTTCATTTCGAGAAACTCGTCGTCGATTTTTCCAAGAGATCCCGCCCGGGATCTCTTTTCGATTCGAGTGTGTCCGAAAGGGCGTTTCTCAAGGCGTATCCCCCGTCTCACAGACCGGCGGATACGCTTTTTATTTCGTTCGGAATCGCTCCGGACGGGCGTTTTGTTCCCCTTCCACACAAAAGCCTTCCCCGGATGAAGCTGAAACTTCTCGCCGATCTGATGGACTTTTATCGCGCGACTTCCGAATCGGGAACCGTCGATCAAAAACGCCTGAAAACGGTCTCATCGAAGAATTCTCTCATTTTCGGTCCCTGGTCGCCGCCTCGCCTGATCGCAGGTCGAGAAGGACGCATCACGCCGGTCAGGTATGAAGAACAGAACCGCATGGTGTTGTGGCGGACCATAAATTTCGGCAAAAATGTCATCGGCGGCGTCATGGTGATCTGGCCGTTCAAGAAAATCCGTGAAACGTTCCCGCTCCGGTTCGCCCTCGAACAAGCAGCCCACTCCTCCGGCCAAATCTTGTATCCCCTTCTCGCCCCACTCCCCGGGTTGAGCGAAAATCCCAGGCGGATTTTTCCCCGGACAACGGCGCGTCTGGCCCGTGAACGACCGAGATCCCTCGCCCGTCTTTTCGAGGCACTTCCCCGTGTACAAAGGGGCCGTACGGTCGTATGCGAAGGTTTTTACACGTTTCGTGAGTATTTTTCCATGGAACAGCCTTACGACATGGTCGCAATCGCTCCCCTTCCAACGGTTCAAACACCTGTCGCAGGCATCATGACGGCATATCGCAGCCTCTTCCTTCTGTTCTGGGGCTTTGTTTTCTCTTATGTCGGAATTTCAGGGCGGCCTCCCCCTCTCTCTCTCCGAGCCATGTTCCGCACCCTCTTCCTGCTCGTCGCGTCGCTTCCGCTCGGAATGCTCGTCACGTTCGGATATCTCCAGATATCTTCCGAAACCCAGCGAGCGATCGACACCGTCGAAATGAATGCCATAGACACGCTCAATTCGCTCGACATCCAGAGCCAGCACAGCGTTGTCAAGTTTTCCCGATGCGCACAGAAAGCGTTTTCTTCGCCACGGTTCATCCGGAACGTCACGACCATCGCACCCGCAGTTTCCCCCGGCACGTCTTCGGCTCAGGTCGGCTCCGATTCTGTAGCGCTCGCCGCCGAGGAGTGTTTTGCGATCTACCAGTCCGCCGGGGAGCCTCTCGAAGACGTTCTGATTTTCCAGCCCGGCAGAAAAGGCCGTGCCTTCACGCGCGGCGGCGTCGAAAACAGTTCGGCGGAAAACCTGGATTTTTTCGCCGGCGTGATCAATCTGACGCATAATTCTCTCGTTTCGGGTCTTGAAACCCTCATCAAGACTGACATCATGCTCGATACGGAGAGTCAGAAAAGCTGGCGCATGATCTTTGAAAGCTTTGGCATCCTCGCCTTCAACCAATTGTTCTACAGCCTGATGGAATACGGGCAAATGAGCTCGGTCGGTTCCGAGGACATCGGTCTTCACGTCACCCAGATATTCTTCGGGGAAGGTGCTCCCCGTGCGTACGTCCTGCTCCATACCTCGACGATGGAGACGCAGAAACGTTTTCTGGTAAGTGGGCTCAGCAGACTGAACCTTCGGGACAGAGCTAGATACGCATGCGGCAATGTGGTCTCCCGGGGCGTGACGCCGCATTATCCCCAGCCCAACGCGGGATACTGGAATACCGACGCAGGGCGTCTTCTACAGGAGTGCATGGATACCTCGGCGATTTCAGACTCGCCGGTCACGCTTCGCCGAGGGCCCCTGCTCGCCGTTTCCGCCCCCTGTCGGACCCTCGGCCCGATGGTGACCGGGAGCATCTGGGAACTCGACGAACTGCACGAGGCCGATACCAGCTACAAGCGGCTTC
>JAKJFL010000423.1:0-3660 GCA_022704935.1 Candidatus Rifleibacteriota bacterium | reverse complement strand
AAGCCGTCGTGATCGCCCGCGAATACTGATAGTCGAGCCAGTATTTCGACAGGGTGAAGAGCAGGGCCAGGGCGGCAAGCCGGTTCGCGAAGGAGCCCCCGACATCCGGGCCGGGAGGTGCGGATTCGGTTCCGGATGGCTCCGCAGCCGGCACCGGCGAGGCGGAAGAGACTGATTCCGAGCGTTCCCTGAAACGGCCCCGGACAAGCCCGAACAGCGCGGCGGCGCCCGCGAAGGCGAAAACGTCGGCCGCCATCACGGTCGGCAGGCTCGCGACCGAGAGGGCGAGACGCATCACGACGCCGCTCAAGATGAAGCTGAGACTGCCGCAGCCGTTGATGAACGGCAGATATCGCTTGCCCTCGTCGAGCGGCAGCACCTCGTTCAGCCAGTGTGTGAAGAACTGGTTGAAAAACAGCTCGTACACCATGACGGCAAGCAGAAATCCCGTGTCGAGCCAGGCCGAATCGCCGACCGGCGCAAACAGGCGCACGAAGGCTATGGCGAAGAAGGCGGCCGAGAGTCGCTGCAGGTAGGTTCCCGACGAGCCGGTGAGATGCCGCACGGCGCCCGCCTGGAGGGAGATGTAGACAACGTTCATCACCGCGTAGACGTAGGGCAGGCCCGTCACGCCGGCGGTCTTGAAGAACAGCGTCTGGCCGGCGATGAAGAAGACGTTGACCGCCGCGCGGAGAAGCAGGCTGAACAGCCCTATCATCAGCACCCCGGCAGGCGGAAGCAGGCCGCTCATTTCTTCGGGTCGGCCGGCGACTTCGGCTCGTTTCGTATACGCTCCCATATAGAACCGATCAGGATCTTCTTCTGCAGCACGGCGGCAAGCGCGTTGAGCCCCTTCCCCGCCTCGTCGAGCTCGTCGCCGGTGCCGATCTCGACCCGGTGCGAGAACTCGCCGTCGCGCAGCTTCGCCAGCCCCCCGATCAGCGCCGAGATCGGGCTCGTGACCGATGCCGCGACCCAGCCGCCGGCAACAACCGCCATCACGACCGCGAGCAGCAGCACGAGACCGAAGTTCGCCCGAAGCGTGCCGATCAGCCGGAATGCGTCGGACGCCGGAGTTCCGGCCGCCACCCAGCCGTTGAGGGCCGGACGCCAGGTGAGTGAAACGATATCGTTTTGTTCACCGTATTTCAGGGGCATCGTATAGGTCGTTTCGGTGAGGCTGTCAGCGCACGCCACGAGAGAGGCCGGCAGCACGAACCGCCGCGCCCCGATCGGAAGCCCCGCGCCGCGCCGCGCCGTGATCTCGCCGGTTCTCGCGAGCAGGCAGACATACTCGTTCTCCGGCACAGAAAGGGTGTCGAGAATGTCCTGGATATCCGGCCCCGACAGGGTGCCGCGCGCCACGAGCGTCCCGATGCGAACCCCGTCGTCCGTGAACGAGTTCACAGGAACCTGCATCAGCAACGTGCCTGTCGCAGACAGCATGCTCAGCCTTTCGCCGCGGCGCCAGAGGGTCTCGCGTTCATCCCGGTTGAACGAGGCCCGCACGGTCGACGACGCATCGGCCACCGCCGCGCCTCGAAAGAAGGGTTCTTCCCCGACGAACTCGGCCAGTGCCGAGCGCACCCGCTCGGGATCGAGGCTCTGCACATCCGGCTGTCGGGCCAGCGTTTCGAGCCGTGCCCGCTGCGCTCCGATGTACAACTCGACCCCCGAGGTCACCCCCCGCAGGATCGCCTGGTGCAGCGCCACCGCGTCGTCCCGCACCGACCGTTCGACCAGCCGCCATGTAACCGCCCCGAACAGCACCAGCGGCCCCAGCACCGCCAGCAGCAGCGCCCCAACGACCTTCGTCCGAAACTTCCACGCACTCATGCCGCACAGTGTACACCAACTCAGGCAACCTGCAACTCTCTTCTGGTGGATCCCGGCAGAAAAACAGGCTAGTATACGGGTGACATGCACACACACGAGGAGCGAGAGGAATTCGATATGAGCGATCATCAGACAGTCGTCCCGACACCATCAACCCCATCCCCGCTCACTGGGCTGTTGCTGGCGGAGTTTCTGGGGGCGTTCAACGACCACGCGTGGAAGATGGTCGTGGCGCTGCTGTCGATACGTGCGGCGACGGCGGGGCTCGCGCCGGGGTCGGCGGCGTTCGAGACGGCGTCGCAGTCGCAGGCGACGATCGCGTTCGTGGTGTACACCCTTCCGCTTGCCGTCTTCTCACTGCCGGCAGGCCCGATTGCCGACCGTTTCAGCAAGCGGTCGGTCATCGTCTGGCTGAAGCTGTTCGAAGTCCTCGTGCTGCTCGGCGGCACGGTCTCCCTTGCCATCGGCGGGTCGATCTGGCCGCTGTTCGCGGCGCTCGGCCTCATGTCGTTCCAGTCGGCGCTGTACAGCCCGTCGAAATACGGCATCATCCCAGAGCTCGTACCGCACGAGAAGCTGGCCCATGCGAACGGTCTCCTCGAGATGTGGACGTTTCTCGCGATCATCGTGGGTACGGCACTCGGCGGTTTTCTGCTCGACGCGTCCGGCAGCAGCCCTTGGATCGCCGGTGCCGTGCTGACGTTGTGCGCGACCGGGGGCTGGTTCGCCTCGATGAGCATTCCGAAGGTTCAGCCGGCAACGCTGGAACCGGTCGGCGTGGTCGAGTCGGTGCGCGACGCCTGGTCGATCCTCTCCGGCGACCGTGTCCTGCGCCTGTCGGTGATGGGATCGATTCTGTTCTGGGGCATCGTCAGCCTGCTCGGGCAGGACATCCTCGTCTACGCGAAAGGCATCACGGCCGGAAGCGCCAATTCCGACACGCTCTCTGGGCTGCCAATGGCGCTTTACGGCATCGGCGTCGCCGCCGGCAGCATGCTCGCCGCGCGACTTTCCGGCCCCAAAGTAGAATACGGCCTGATCCCGCTCGGCTCAGTCGGCATCGCCGCCTTCACCGTATTGTTCGGCCTTTTCGGCCCTGGCATCGCCGGAACCCTGCTCGTCATGGCGATTCTCGGCGTCTCCAGCGGCCTCATCCTGGTGCCGCTCGACTCGATCATGCAGTGGCGCTCGCCCGCCCACCGGCGCGGCGCCGTCATCGCCCTCGCCAATGTGTTCATCTTCGGCGGCACGGTCGCCGGCTCGCTCGGCGCGGGTCTGCTAGCCAATACCGGCTTCGACGCCCGCGAGATCATCCTCTGCACGGCCCTGCTGACGACGGGCGGCACGCTCTGGGCCTTGTGGCTCCTGCCCGACTTTCTGCTCCGGCTCGTCATCGTTATAACGACAAATATATTTTACCGGCTCACCATCGTCGGCAGCGTCAACGTTCCCCGGGAGGGCGGCGCCCTGCTCGTCTCGAACCACGTCTCGTTCATCGACGGCTTCCTGGTGATCGCCTCGACCGACCGGCCAGTCCGCTTCATCGTCGACGAGATGTATTACAACCACTGGCTCCTGAACCCGTTCATGCGCGCCCTCCACGTCATCCCGGTCTCGGGCACCGGCGGCCTCCGGGTCGTCCTCAAGGCCCTCCGAGACGCCGGCACCTCCCTCGACGAGGGCGAACTGGTCTGCATTTTCCCCGAGGGCGAAGTGACGCGCACCGGCATGATGCTCCCCTTCCGGCGCGGCCTCGAGCGCATCATCAAGGGCCGCACGGCGCCCATCATCCCGATCCACCTCGACCGCGTCTGGGGAAGCGTT
>JAKJFL010000422.1:0-3661 GCA_022704935.1 Candidatus Rifleibacteriota bacterium | reverse complement strand
ATTTGAGGAATGACGTATCGGGGCGTCGGCATGACCGCCGGAGGCTGTTGCTGGATCGGTTCGAGCGTCCATTCACTTGTCAGAGGAGTGCCGCCGAGTGTCGGATGATAGGTGTAACCGCCGCTTAAAGGCTTTCCGGTCATGATGACACAGGCGCCGCTTGCTGGAGGCGGAGGAGGATTCCCGGTCACCGTGATCGTCACCCGCGCCCAGCCGGTACCATCAGGCGAAGCGGAGTGGATCACTCCCGAAAGGTAGTCCTCCTTCCGATCGGACAGGACGCCGACCGGCATCCGGTCATACTGATAATACTGCATCTGCGCCCGGACGGCGATTTCATACTCGCCCGGGCCGAACATGGCAGGCAGAATCGTTCGGTCCGATGGCGTCGTGCCGTCGAGAATCACGTTATTCAGCAGGTCACCCTGAAGATTTTTTGTCTGTGTCACCTTCCAGTAGAACTTCAGCGTCGACTGCTTCGTGGTGCTCGGGAAGACGCCGACGAAGTTGTTGCCATTCGGATCGGCCGTCGCCTCGCCTTCCGTGTTGACGCCGTTCTCGTCGAAAAGCGGGGCATTTTCGATCTTGAAAAAATACTGCGTCGCATCGTTATACGGGGTAACGGCAGGGGTCAGGGTCGACTCGGTGTTTCCGACAAGCGGCCCGAGAAGGTCGATCTTCGTGTCGACACCCGCGACTTTCGGCGGCGTGGAAACGTTTATCACTGCTACTTCTGTGCGGTAATTCGCGGCGACATCGGCCGACGTGCGCCGGATCGGCGGAATCATCGTCCATTTCGTGCGGTCGGTCAGCTTGTCCGGGTCACAGGTGAAATCCATCTCGAAGGTGTTGGTGCCGATCGCGATGCTGCCCTTCACGGGGGAGATCGTCTTCTTGTAATAATCGCGCATCGAAACCGCTTTCGCGACGGTCTGCTCGAATCGGGCCGCATACAGGTTGGCGACCATCGGCGATTTCTTGTAATAGGAAACCGCCTGCCGGGCCGTGAAGTCGGGCGTGGTTTTTCCGGCCGCGTTGGCGGGGAAACGCTCGGTTTTCACGAAATACAGGTTTCCGAAGCCGTCCGCATCGATCGAGTCGGGATAAAACTCGCCGTCGAAGACATTGAAGATTTCGGGAACCGGCGCCACACCCGTTGTTTCATTCCGCACGAACTTGTAGACGAAGCCTCGCTGCCGGTCGTAGGCATACACGATACCGCCCGTCTGCCACCACTGGTCCGAGACGGCCACGTCGGTGAGTTCGAGCAGGTGGCCCGAAACCGGGACGTTCGCGTCGGTGAGCCACTTGTTCACCTCGTTGATACCCAGCACGTAGACCCAGTCGGACGACGTCGTCTTGCTGCTGACGCCCAGCTTTTTCGCCGTGAGATCGCCCGGGCTGCCGATCGTCGAGCCGGTATAGTTCAGCGCGTTCATCTTCAGCATGTATTGCGAGCTTCCCGGCTCGCGCGAATACAGGTAGCTGCGCCCCGCGCCGGAGACGAGACAATCCATGTACGGCTGTTCGCCGTAGGGAACCGGCGAGCCCGGCCCCGTGCCGGGAGCGCAGGGATCGCCGCACTCGTTCAAAGTGTCTTTCGTGTTGGTGGAGCTGATGACGACCCGGCCGGCCTCGCCCTTGTTGATGACCGCTGGGTTCAACCCAGCCAGATACTGGGTGACATTGTATTCGAACAGGTTCAGGATGCGCTCGTTGACCTGGACGGTCTCACGCACGAGCTTGTGGCACCAGCCGCCATGCGCGGGAAACCCTGCCCCGTCCATGCACTGAACAAATCCGTACATATTATAATAATTATTATTATTATTCGGCCGCGTCGTCCCGAACCAGTCAGGCCGCAGATACGGGAAACTGCTCCAGATTTTGTCCGCCGGGTCACCGGAGTGGTACCACCTGCCGCTGTTGACATAATAATATCCGGATTTTCCGGGAACCGCCGATGGCATCCAGGTGCAGGGGTAATCGTCGCCGCTGAAACCATAGGGAACGGACCACGGCACCGGATAACTCCTGGTGTCGTGAATGCCGACGCCGCTGCCGGTGTTGCCGGGATAATTGTGGTGAACGTGAACGATCTGGTCGCGAAGCGCGGTGCTTGTCGGCGCTCCGCCCACATTCGGATCGATATACACCGTCACCGTCACACGCCGTTCGAGCGGCTTCGTCGCAAGGTGCATCCCTGTCGTGCCACCGGATGCGAAAGTCCAGAGTTCTTTGACAGACGGCTGGGTCGGAACGGTGCCGGGCTTCATCGATGCCGAAAGGTTGAACGCCTCGCCAGGCACGTAGAGGCTGACCGGCGCGGCACCCTGCGTGAGATTGTTGAGCCGGTAGACGCCGTTCTTCGGCCCGTTCCCGATCAGGAGATACGCATCGCCATTCTGGAGATAGAAGTCGTCGAGGCCGCTCGCCGCTTGCGGCAGAAAGGTCACGAGCAACAGAACAACCAGGACCGAAACGAATCTCTTCATGGGTCTCACCTCCGCCACACGCACATCACGCCCCGGACAACGACGGAACGGTCACTTCCTGAAAGACGCGATTCCGGCTCGAAGAGCCTGGATCAGATAGGGGTTCAGCTGGTATCTGGCAAAGATACGCTCGCACACCGGGGATGTCAGATCGACGCCGCCCATGACAAACAGCCTGGGCGCGCGAAACCCGTGGACCAGCGGGGAAATGTCCTGACGCTGGCCCAGATACGACACGATCTGTCGCTCCAGATTCCGCTGGAGTTCGCCCGCCCAGTGATTGGCCATCGACGGCTTCCCCGGGGTCGGAAACGGCGAATCGAGCGCGATTTTGAAGACCGAGTTCGTCCACAGCGGCGTCGATTCAGGCACGTTCTGCATCAGATCGACCGGAAGGGAGGCCGCCTGGAGTGTGTCATCGATGACAGCCTCGACACGATACCGGGCCGCCGTTTCCCTGATTGCCGCGTCGACTTCCGCGACGATCTGGGCCAGGCGGCGGTCCGTCTCTTCCTTCGTCAGGAACAGATCGTCCCAGATCCCGTCGTTGAGTTTGTCGATCTCGAGATCCAGGGCAGCAATCCGTTCCCAGAGGTCTCGACGCCGGGCTTCCAGGGCCGCACCGGAAAGTGCGGCGCTCTGCGAGGACCGGGATACGTCCTTCACGGGAATAACGACGTCCTGTATCTGCCCCAGGTCGAGGTTGTTCGACTGCAGCTGGAGCGCCGACCGTTTCCGCTCGAGGTCGAGACGGCGGGGTTCGAGGGCTTTGCGCTTCTGCGTCATGGATTTGTACAGCGCTTCCATCGCCATGTGATCGTTGCGTTTGATGCCGGGTTTTGAAAACCGGCCAGCGGCAAAATCGAAGTCGGCAATCAGGGGATGCAGAGCGATGCAGGTCCGGTAATCGATCGTCGCGAACCCCGCCGTCGCTTCAGACCCCCCGGCCTGTGCCCGGCAGGGGGGACATCGCCGACAGGAGCAAGGCGACAAAGCTGAAGAGAATGGCGCAACGCACCTGGAATCGGGTCATGGGCTACTCCTCCTGTCGGATGCCTGTTTTCCCAGCAGCAGTTGAACGGATGCTCCCCGCAGGTCGGCGACACTGCCATGGAACGGTCGGGAACACGGCCCGGGAAGCCGATGATGCCAGTACCGTCGGGCCT
>JAKJFL010000421.1:0-3673 GCA_022704935.1 Candidatus Rifleibacteriota bacterium | reverse complement strand
TGAGGCCCGACTGCCGCGATCTCGGCCTCGTGGCCCCCTCGCTGTTCGACCACCCCGAGATCGAGGAGATCCTCGACCTCCTTGCCGCGCGGGGCGTGCGTCTCCGCAACTCGTCGGTCAAGTGGGAACGCCTGAGCGACCGGATCCTCGAACGTCTGGCCTCGTGCGGGGTGCGCGGGCTGACGTTGGCTCCCGAGACTGGCAGCCGCGAGCGGCGCGAGGGGATGGGCAAGCCGTTGCGGGAAGATGCCTTTTATGATACGCTCGATCGCGTCCGGAAGCATGGTTTCGAGCATCTGAAGCTGTACTTCATGGCCGGTCTGCCGGGCGAAACCGACGACGATCTCGACGCGACCGCGGCGTTCGTCGGCGACGTGACGGACAAGGTTCGGATCGGCTTCAAGAGCCTTTCGGCGACGGTTTCCGGCTTCGTTCCGAAACGGGGCACGGCGTGGCAGGACGAGCCGGTGTGCCCGCCCGACGAGCTGAAACGCCGGTTCGGGCGTTTGAAAACGGCGTTGCGGCCGCTGGCGGACAGGGTAAAACTGCAGTTCGAGAGCCCGGCCGAAGTTGCGCGACAGGCGTTCCTGGCGCGGGTCGGGCCGGAGCTTGCCGAAGAATACGAGAAGGAGGCAACCGCATGTCGGGAGAGAGGATCGGCGAAAAACGCCCCCGCATCGGACCTGGACTTTTAACCCTGGCCGTGTGCGCCGTTCTGGCCTCGCTGGTTCTTACGATCGACTGCGGGGAGCAGAAGCCGGCGACGTCAAAGAAAGTCAGAATCGGGCTCATGATCACTCCCCAGGGTTTGAACGACCAGGGGTTCAACGACCAGGCGCACGACGGCATCAAGGCGGCCGAGCGGAAATACGGCATCGAGCCTGTCATCATCGAGCCCGCCACGATGAAAGACCCCGAGGCATCGCTGCGCTTCTTCGCGGCCCAGCCGTTCGATGCGATCATCGTCGTCGGCATGGCGTTCCAGAAGGCGATCCGCAAGGTATCCGCCGAACATCCGCAGCTGAAATTCTTCGCCGTCGATTCCGATGTCGACGAGGGCAGCATCAGGGGGGTTGCCTTCCGTGAGAACGAGGGCTCGTTCCTGTGCGGCTATCTCGCGGCCAAATTCTCGAAAACCCACAAGATCGGCTTCGTCGGAGGATACAATATTTCCGTCATCGATCGCTTCAGACGCGGCTTCCATGCCGGCGCGGCCTTCGCGGCGAGCGACACGCAGGTCGTCGACCGGTTCGTGGCGCGCGATTTCTCGGGCTTCAACAATCCGGATGCCGCCAAAAAAATAGCATTGAATATGTACAATGAGGGATGCGACGTCATCTACCACGCTGCCGGTGCTTCGGGGCTCGGCGTGATCGCCGCCGCCGTCGAGGCGCGCAAGAACGTGATCGGCGTCGACCGGAACCAGGACGGGATGGCGCCGGGGCTGGTGCTGACCAGCATGATGAAGCGCGTCGATCTCGTCGTCGAGGACCTGGTGAAGAACATCGTGAGTCCCGACGGCGAGAAGAAAGAAGTGAAGCGAAGCTACGGCATCGCCGAGGGGGCGATCTCGCTCACAGACTTCCAGTTCAGCAGCCAGCAGCTCGGTGAAACTCTCGTCAACGAGCTTGGCGAACTTTCCCGCCAGATCGTCGCGGGCAAGCTCGAGACGGATCCCGGTGAGGAAACATACCCCCTCGCCGAAAACGCGCTTCCAGACATCGCATCCTCCGTGCCTGAGATCGGCGTCGCGAGCCCGGCGGGAAACTGAGATGGACGAACGGCCGATTGGCGTATTCGACTCCGGTGTCGGCGGGCTCACGGTCGTCAAGGAACTCCGGAATCTGCTGCCGGCAGAGGATGTCGTGTATTTCGGCGATACGGCCCGAGTGCCATACGGCAACAAATCCATCCCGATCATCCGGAGGTTTTCCCTCGAGATCGCGCGGTTTCTCGAATCGATGCGGGTGAAGATGCTGGTGATCGCCTGCAACACGGCGACGGCGCTGGCTCTCGAGTATCTCAAGCGCCAGACCGACCTCCCCATCGTCGGCGTCATCGAACCCGGCGTGAGGGCCGCGTTGAACGCCGGAAAAGGGCGCATCGGCGTCATCGGAACAAGCGCGACGATCCGGTCGGAGGCATACCAGTCGCGACTCCGCCGGTTTCGGCCGCAGGACGTGATCCTGGCGAAGTCCTGCCCGCTTCTCGTGCCGCTCGTCGAAGAAAACCTGCTCGATGCGCCGATCACGAAGATGGCCCTGGAGATGTATCTTTCGGACTGGCGCGAAGCGGGCATCGACGCCCTGATTCTAGCATGCACCCATTATCCGCTGCTCAAGCCCCTGATCGAAGAGTTCTTCCAGGGAAAGGTGCGGCTGATCGATTCGGCCAGGGAAACGGCCCGCGAAGTCGCCGAACTGCTGGCCGCGCGGAGGTTCCAGGCCCCGCCCCAGCGTGCCGGAAGCGAGGAATTTTACGTCTCCGACAGCCCTGAGAACTTCATAGCGATCGGAAGCACCTTCCTTGGCAGACCGCTGGAACGGGTGTTTCTCGAGCCCGTCTGGAAGCGGGAAATCGGACCGTCTGCTTCCGCCGACTGACGCGCAGCCGCGAGACAGCGCCATGGCCGCAAGATATATATTGTTAACAATACTAACTGCTCTCCTGGTGTTGTCCTCCTGTACGGCCGACGCCGAAGAGAAACCCCGGTGGGCCGTCGGTGTGCTCGGGGCCCTCACGGGGCCGAAGGCGATCTACGGCAAGCCTCATCTGCAGGGGGCTTCACTGGCCGCGGCCGAAGTGAACGCCTCCGGCGGCATCGCCGGTATCCCCATCGAGATCGTCGCCGTCGACGATCGGGGTGAGATGGGACAAGTCGGCGACTTGATGACGCAACTTATCTACGGCCGAAACGTGGTCGCCGTGCTCGGGAGCGTCGATTCCGGGTGCACGCATGTCGCCGCGATGCTCGCTGTCAAAGCTCATGTGCCCCACCTGACCTGCGTCGCCACGGACCCCTCCCTGACGCGTGCCGGCAGCCCCTGGACGTTTCGGACGCTCGCGGATGACGACCGCCAGGCGGCCGCGCTTGTCGAGTGGCTGTGGGGGCAGGGGCTGAGGCGCATCTCCCTGCTGGCCGGAGAGTCGCGTTACGGACGCATGGGCGCACGTATCTTCGCTCGTCGGTTCCGGGAAAAGGGCGGCGAGGTCACCGGCCCGGTTTTCATGGTGGCGACGGAGGCCTCCGCCACGAACGCCGTCCGCGATGCCGGCACCGAACGGGCGCAGGCCGTGGTGCTCTGGATGCTCGCTCCGGAAGGCCGTCTGGCCGCGGCCGCCTTGAAACGAAGCGGTTTTGCTGGCATCGTCGCGGGCGGTGACGGCCTGGCAAGCCCGGCGTTTTATGGAAGCGGCGACCGGGCGGTCGAGGGGGTCGTGGTGACCTGCCCGTATCTTGCCGACGCCGAAACCCCTGAAAATACCGCTTTCCGTAGGGCCTACGAAGCCGCATACGGTGAGCCGCCAGACTCGTTTGCCGCTCATGCTTATGACACGGTGAAACTGGTTGCTTCGGCCGCATCCGCGATCGAAGCCGCCGACCGCAGAGATTTCGCGGCGGCGAGAGACGCGCTCAGAAATATGCTGGCGCGTATATCATATTTTCGCGGCG
>JAKJFL010000420.1:0-3683 GCA_022704935.1 Candidatus Rifleibacteriota bacterium | reverse complement strand
CATGCTCGAGAGCTGGCGGGAAACGGTACTGCGATATTACCTCGAAATGTCCGATGTCGACGGGCTGAAGAGCCTGTTCAACCATGGGGTCAGCGTTAACACGGAGATTGCCGGACAAGCCCTGCTCGCATGGGCCATCGAAAAGTCGGATGCCCGCCTTGCACTCTTTCTTCTGGCGAACGGCGCTGATCCTGATTCCCGAGACAGATACGCCGAGCCACTCCTCTTCGCGGCCATCAGAAAGGCAGGCGCGACACCGGCAGAGGGCTCCGCCGATCTGCCGGATTTCCTCGTCGTGGTGGAAGCTCTGCTTGAAAAAGGAGCCGATATCCATCAGGTTAATTCCTCGGGACGCTCACCTCTCTACGCAGCATGTCGTGAGAATCATCTGCCGCTGGTGAAGCTTCTCACCGAGCGTGGTGCCGACGTCAACCGGGGCGGTGCGGAGGAATCCCCACTTTCCCTGGCAGTCATGGAAAACCACTTCGAAATCGCCCGTCATCTTCTCGCCCACGGGGCGGTCCTCACCAGGTGCCCCGATGGCGATCTGTTGCTGTCCATGGCAGTCGAATTGGAAAATCTGCAGATGGTCGAGCTGCTGCTCGAACACGGTGCAGATCCGCAAGAGCCAGGTCCGTACGGCGGCAATCCCTTTTTCCATAGTGTCATCTATACACACCACGAAGGAATCGCGGACGCCTTGTTACAGGCCGGAGCCGATATCAACGCCAGAGACTCTGATGGCGAAGGAGTGCTTCATATCGGAATCCGCAGGTTCAATACGGAAGATGATGCGCGCTGGTTCGATTTCCTGCTGAAGCGCGGAGCCGATATCGAAATGACGAACGACTTTGCCGAGACCCCGCTCGAGCATGCCAGGTCCTTGGGCAACAAAGCTGCGATCGAGTATTTTCTGACCCGCGGGGCTGACACGAAACGTTCCAGGCGAAAAAGTCCCTCTCCCAGCGAATATTCGATCCCGAGAGAAGCGCCGGCAGGCGTTGATACTCCCGTGATCTGTCGGACGTTCATCGACGATTTCCATCAGAAGCACATCCTGATCATCCGGATCACGAGCATCCTGCGGAAGTTTCTGCACATCCGGTCATGAACGGTGCCTGGGCAACCGATCCCGGTCAGAAGCTGGTTTTGATTTGCAAAAAGATTTGACTCCTGCCCCTTTTTTGCATATTCTTATAGTAAGTTATCGATAACTAACTATTCCTTCGTTTTCAAACATCTGATGTTTGGTTCACCCGAATCAGGGAGGAGTCCCTGCGTCACACTATTTCGACGCGTATGTTTTTGTCGGAGGTCGATATGAGCAACAGCAGGAGTTTTCTGGAAACGGTCTGGAAAGGGTTTGTGCAGGTCTTCGTCACAGGCCTGAAACTGTCCATCCTCGCGACAGTTGTCGGTTTCGCCGTCTATCATTTCCGGTTCGCCCCGGTGGCGGTCGAGTCCCGGCCCGCCGTCGTCGGGCCGATCGTGTCAGAGGTGATGGGAACCGGCACCCTCGAAGCCCGGGTGTCCACGAGCATCAGCCCCAGGGTCGCCGGGACGATAACCCAGGTACTGGTCGATCAGGGCGATCGTATCGTGAAAGGCCAGACCCTCGTGACCCTGTATGACAAAGACCTGCAACAGCAGGTGAAGATCGCCCAGGCGGAACTCGAGGCGATCCGCGCGGGAATCGAGCGCGCGGGCGCGGACATCGCGACATGCGAGCCCGTTGCCGTGCAGGCGAGAACGAATTACGGCAGAGTCTCGAAGCTGTTTTCCCAGAAAGTGATCAGCAGTGCCGACCTCGATGCGGCCATCCAGCAGCGGGATGTCGCCGAAGCGCAGCTGAAGCGGGCCCGGCTGGCCAAGGTCGAGATCGAGCACCAGGCCCGCAAGGCCGAAGAATCGCTTCGCTACCACCGGGAGAGGCTGGCGGACACCAGCATCACCAGCCCGTTCGACGGACTGGTGGTCAGCCGCCGCAGAGACCCGGGAGACGTCGTGGTTCCCGGCGGCGAGATTCTGCAGATCATCTCCACCGACCAGTTATGGGTATCGGCCTGGGTCGACGAAACCGTCATCGCGTCCGTTTCCGCCAATCAGGATGTCCGCGTCGTCTTCCGCTCCGACCCCGGCACCTCCTACCACGGCAAGGTGACCCGCATCGCGCCAACGATCGACCGGGAAACGCGCGAATTTCTGGTCGATGTGACCGTGCGGGACATCCCTTCAAGCTGGGCCGTCGGCCAGCGCGCGGAAGTCTACATCCAGACAGCCGGGAAACAGGATGCGGTGCTCGTTCCGCCGCAAGCCATCTCCTGGCGGGACACCCAGGCGGGTCTGTTCGTCGAGCGAGCCGGCCATGCAACCTGGCAGGCCGTCACCGTCGGCCTTCGGGGAACCGACCACATCGAGATCGTCCAGGGCCTGGCTCCCGGTGACATCGTGCTCTGGCCGGCCGATTCCAAATCAGGAACGCTCACCGAAGGGCGGGCGGTCGTGCGGGGAGGCGTCTCATGAATCTCGCCATCCGTGATATCCGCCACAACCTCGGCCGGTTCATTCTCACCACCGTCGGGATTGGCCTGCTGCTCATGCTCGCCATGGGAATGGGCGGTATTTATCGCGGACTGGTGGAAGACGCTATCCTTCTGATAGACAGGATCGACGCGGATCTCTGGGTCGTGCAGAAAGACACGCGGGGGCCGTTCGCGGAAATCTCACGGCTTCCGGCATCTCTGGAAGACCGCGTCCGGGCTGTCCCCGGCGTCTCGGACAGTCGCTCGTTCATCTCGACCATCATCCAGCGGGAGCGCGACGGCAAGCCTCTGCGGGTCACCGTGCAGGGCCTCGCGTGGCCGAAGGACAAGGGGTGGTGGCTTCCGATCATCGCCGGACGACCCCTGGAAAAATCCCGTTTCGAAATGCTCGCGGACGAGTCGCTTGGGCTGCCCATCGGAACCCGCCTCAAACTGGCGAAAGACACCTACACGGTGGTCGGCATCACACGCGGCATGACCTCGTCGGCAGGTGATGCCATGGCTTTTTTCACGAGCCGGGACGCCCAGAACATACAGTTCGACCTTTCCGGAGAAGCCGTCCGTCTGGAGCGCGCCGCCAGAAACGGCCGGGTCGAGCGGCTCGAGATCGGCCACACCCAGCCGAACATCGTCGAACGCAGCGGCGGCCCGTCCTCCGCGATTCCAGCGTTCAGTTCACCCTCGGTCAGTGCGATTCTCGTCAAGGTTCTTCCCGGTGTCGATCCCAGAGCGGTTCAGTCCGTCATCGAACACTGGCCCGATGTCACGGTGTATTCGTCGGAAGGGCAGCGAGAGCTCCTGCTGGGCGGCATCGTCGACCGGTCCCGGCGGCAGATCGGGTTGTTCCGGGTGCTGCTCCTCATCGTTTCGGGAATCATCATGGCGTTGATTCTTTACACGCTGACGGTCGACAAACTCCATGACATCGCCCTTCTCAAGCTGATGGGAGCGCGCAACAATGTCATCTTCGGATTGATTCTGCAGCAGGCCGTGCTTCTCGGCACGCTTGGCCTGGCGGTCGCGTGGTTCGCAGGACAATGGATTTTCCCGGTCTTTCCCCGGCGCGTGCTCATCATCACGCAAGACGTGTGGCTTCTGGTCGGGATAGTGGCGGCGATTTCCGTCGCCGCGAGTTTTCTC
>JAKJFL010000014.1:0-16550 GCA_022704935.1 Candidatus Rifleibacteriota bacterium | reverse complement strand
CCAGTTCAACGGCAAGTGCATGAACAACAACGACCGGACCCTGCTGATCATGCATGCCGACCCAGGCCGACGGGGAAAGATCTTCCTCGGCTGCGCGCGGCCTTCCGACGCGGCGCGGGCCGACAAATTCGTCTATCTGAACATCGACGATCGCATGAAAGACCTCATTCCCGACAGTCCGCCCCCCCTGGAAATCTCCTGGAACGAACTGAAACAGGCGGACATGATGCCGAAGTTCACCGCCGAGATCGAGAGGATCATCGACGAGGCCCGGGAGAAGGCCGAAGGCCAGATTGAACTGTATCCCGAACGGATCAGAACGACGATTTCCGTCGAATACAAGCCTCTGCCTGGAAAGGGAAACGTGCTCCAGACCCTGTGGGCGCGCGTCGTCGAACTGTTCAACCATTTTTTCAGCAAGAAGTCGAACACCCGCGACGGCAACAAGGATGAAGCTATGGGCCTGCTGGGCGAGCAGAACGGCGACATCGCCATGTGCGATCGCATCGAGGGAAACGTCCGTCAGCGCTTCTGGCAGACGGCCACGTTCAAGCTCGACCTGACGAACATCTGCGACAATGCCCAGGTCCAGGAAGAAATCCGGAAGAAGTGCGCGGGGAACACCGACATCGATCTGAAATACTATACCCCCGAAGAAATCGCGCAGATGCAGGCCTCGGTGGGCAACGAAACCGCCGTCGAGGTGTACAAGGTTGTCCAGAAATACCAGGACCAGAACAAGACGCTGCTGATGTCGATGCCGAACGGCATGTATCCGCTCAAACGAAAACCTGCATACGAAGAGCGCAACTCTCCGGGAAAGGATCCCAATCCGCCTTTCGAGGGCCGCACCGGCCCGGCCGATTTCGTCGACTTCCTGCCGTATGTCTCGTTCCTGACGCGGTCCCAGCGGTTTGCGACGAGCGATAGCCTGTATGCAAGCCCGTTTTACGATGAGAAGAGGAACGTGCTCAAGCTGAACGGCGTCTTCATGATCGAGGACAAGGACGGCGGGCTCGTCATCAGAAACGGGCTGAAATACGACGGTTCGGGCGTTCTTCTCTCATATGGAAACATCGTCGTCGAAGGCGAGTTCAGGAAAAACTCGGCCGACTCCGGCCCCTGCGTGCTGTATACCTACGATGGCATCATCAGGGCCAATGCGGTCGAACAGGGCCGCATCGAAGCCTCGCTGATCGCGCTCAACTTCCGATATGATCCCGCCAGCCCGATGGCGACGCGGAGCGGGGTGGATTTTTCGGATCGCCGCGCCGACGTGCTCGGCAACCTGGTCGTCGATCGCATCAACATCGACACCATGGCGCGCAACGAGACGAACCGTATCGAATACGACAGCGCGGCGCTTTCCGGGGAGACCCGATTCGAGGTGACTCTCGGCGGACGGCTGCGGGCGATGCGAATGGTATACAACAATGCTGCGGAATGAGGCCCGCGGGGGCTTTTCCTTTCTCGAAGTTATCATGGCAATTATATTTCTTATGGTATGTCTCGTCTTCCTGTACTCGGCGTTCTCGTCGTCGACGCGCGGAACGGCCGATTCCTACCGGGAAACGATCGCGTACACGATCGCATGCGAGGCGATCGAATGGACGGCGGGGCTCGGATACGAACGGCTCGTCGATGCCGTCGAGACGCCCGGAAGCGAGATCTCGAACCGTCTCGGAATCGGCGCCTTCAAATCTCTCGAAAGCGTGAAATACGACGACGGTACCCAGATACGGTATCCCGAGGATTACGCGCATTTCGAGCGCATGGTCGAGCTGTTGCCCGATCCGGGAAACAGGCTCGTGCTTGTCCGGGTCACCGTCCGGCCCCGCGAATTCGGTTTCATCAGACGCCAGGGGATCGTTCTCGAACGTGTCGTGGGGGCTGATTACTGATGCGCCGCGCGTTCACGCTGATCGAGATGATGATCGTGACGATCGTGGGCGTTCTCCTGCTCGTGCCGACCGTCGACTTCATGGTCGTGTCGCGAAAATCGGCCTATCAGGGCCTCGAACGGCTTGACACCCTCGCATCGGCGCGGATCGTCATCGAACAGATCCAGCGCGATATCAAATCCTTCTGCTTCAACGACTCCTACGGATACTCGAAAACCGACTCGACGCAGACGAGCGCATGGCAGTTTCCCGTGTTCCCGATCATGGATCTCGCTGCCAGACCGCCTGGAGGAGAAAATTACGCGAACTGGGTGCGATACGTGTATGAACCCGGAAAACGCACGATCGTCCGCCAGGAAATCTGCCATCCGCAGCTCGCTTCCGCCGAGCCGAGAACGAGCAGGCTCCTGGCCGCAAACGTGACTTATTTTTCCCTGGAACGGAAGAAAATGTTTGGTCTCGACGCGTTCGACGTCGAAATCGAGTGCTCGCCCGAGCATCCCGACCGGCAGAAGGCGCGCACCAGGCTGAGAATGGCCGTCCGGTCCGAGTTCCTTTCCCGGCTGGAACGGAACCCGAACCTCATTTCCAACCGACGCTCCCTGGTAGATATCTCTCCGCTGTAAGCCATATCGCCGGGTTGTGGAAGCGCATTCGCAGATCGAGGGCGGATGAAAGGAATGCCTCTGCGATTCAGTAGGGTGAAAGCGGGTGAGATCGCCCCGGATATGTAACGAATACAGTGCCTCTCGCGTTATGGTATATTGAATCATCCGAAAATTAAATTCAAGGAGGATTCTTCATGAAACTGCGGAATCTGTTCCGGGGATCTCTGTTCATCACCCTCGCGTTGATCGTTTCGATCACTCTCACCGGCTGTGACATGGGCCAGATCGCCGATTTCATCGGCAAGATCGGCGAGATCTTCACGAAAGTCGGCAGTGCGCTCCAGTCCTTCAGCAGCAACCTCAAGTCCCAGAGCACTCCCACCGCAAGCGGGACGGCTGCCGTGAATACTGGCACAACATCGACAACGACAACGCCGGCGACGACACCTACGACGACGCCGGCGACGACACCTACGACGACCACGACGGCGACAAGCACCGAAGCCAAGGTCGGCTCATCCGAAGCGACCTCTGCCGCGGACAGCCCGGATAAATAAATGTAAATATAAAAGCCGCCCCGGAGCTCGTTTGGCCCCGGGGCGGTTTTTCCGTTCGCGAACGTGCGTCAGTTGTGCATGAACACCTTCCATTCGCCATCCCTGAAGCGGCAGACGCTGCCGCCGACCGTGGCGACCCAGACGGTGTCGCCTGTGACGGTCATCGAGTGAATACTGTCTTCGTGAAGGCCGGAGGTGCTGTCATGCTTCTTCCAGCTTTCACCGTCGAAACTGGCGACGCCTGACGGGGTTCCGACCCAGACCACGCCTTTGGCGTCGACGGCGACGTCGCGAATGACGTCGTTGGGAAGCCCGTCTTTCGAGGTGTATCGCTTCCAGTCACCGCACTCGAGGTTGCACGAGGCGAGGCCCTCGTTCGTGCCGATCCAGACCCGGCCGGCCCGTTCATCGACGGTGAGCGTCGTGACGCAGTCGGAGAGCAGACCGTCGTTCAGTTCCGGCGTCGAGCGGGTGCTTTTCGAATTGTAATTCTTCGTGCCGGCCCCGTCGTAGACCACGATCCCGTCGCCCCAGGTGCCGACCCACAGCCGGTCACCCTGCACCGCATACGCCCGCATGTAGGTGTTCAGCAGGGTGTCCTTGCGGAAATACTTCATCCAGTTCGTCGCGGCGTAACCCGTGTCGGGAAAGAAGAACAGGCCGAGCAGGCCGAGAACGACGAAAATCAGCATACAGCGCTTGTTTCCAGCCATTTTGAATGTCTCCCGTTCACATCTGATTCTCTGAGAGTCCCATACATTCATCGGCCAGGAAGAAGCGAAACCTGAGTGCTATTCGAAGAACGGCACCTCGATGCCTATGGTGCCCGTTCCAGGGGAGATCTTCATGAGTTCGTTCAGGGAGGGAAGGCCGGGAAGTCCCGGGAGAAGCTGCAGTGGCGGTGTGGCGGAGGCGTTGGCTTTGGTCTGGAAGCTGCTTCCGCGGCTGAACGAGTGCGTCAACGTCGTCTTTTCTCCGGACCTGAGCGAGACATACGGGAAGCAGACTCTGCGGAAGCTGCGTGCGAAGCCAAACAGCCGTTTGAATTTCATCTCGACCTCGACCCGGACGACCCCGACATCGAGATCGCGCAGGTCGGCGTGGTATTTCGCCGTGTAATCGTGGCCCAGCCCGCGGTTGTATCCGAGGTCGATCTCTCGCTGCCGCGCTTCGCGCTCGATGAGGGGGATATTCCCTTTGTAGACGCCGTTGATGAAGATCTTTCCATACTCGGGCAGCCGGTCGGGGCGGTCGCCCGTGTAGATGAGATCGACCGACAGGACAGCCGTCGCCCGCACCGAACGCTGGATCTGAGGCGTGTGAAGCGACTGCCGGCATTTTGGGCAGAACATGGCGAGCGCGGACACTCCCTTCGCCCCGCAGGCGCCGCACTCGAGAGCCGAGGCGCTGTGCGCCGCGGCCAGGAATCCTGCGAGGAAAAGCGTGATGGCGAGGAGGCGATGCCACGCGGCTACCGACCGGGCAGGGGGGCAATTGTGTTCGGAACGCGCTGTTCGCATGATGCGCAGTATACCTTCCACCGCTCCATTTCGCCAATTCCGTCGCCACTTTCGCAGGCCAGGCGCAGATTCGAGGATTGGTTTTCATCACAGCCCCCATATACCGGTATCGCGCGGCCGCGAAGAACGTTAAGGGATTTCCGCCTCGTGCCGATAGGGGGAGGAGACCGGGGCTCCAACCACCTTGTGAAAGGAGAAAAGACGGCGTGAAGCGGAAATCCGTACTGTCCCCGATGATTCGGGCCTATTCGCTTTCATTGCTGGGTTTCATCCGGTTCCTGCAGGATCGCTTTCCGCTCGTGAACGCGAACGGAGGGATCTCGCCGCTCGAAGACCTCGAAGAACTGCCGCACCGTTGATCGTGTCATACACCAGTTGACGCAGCCGCCTTTTCGGGTATTCTTGGAAAGGCGGTTCTCTTCTTTCTCATGAACCGGAAAAAACACGATCGTTCTTGTTGCATTCTGCCGATAACTCGGCTACGATAAATAAAAATTTATTTCTTCGGATAACATCGATATCTTATGTCATTCGATACGAAATTCGAGTTCATCCTGCAATTCGAGAAGATTCTCGGGGACATGAAACGAAAGAACCCCGAGACGTATCAGCGCAATATCCAGTTTCTCAGCGCTGAAACGATGCAGACGATCGTCCCGATCCTGCAGAAATTCTTCCCGTCCGACAAGGCGCTGATCGATACCCTGAATCGTAAGGATATCGATCTGATGTTGATGCGCATCATGCGTTCCGAGATCGCGACCCTGCAGGGCGAAGGCGAGCGGCTGGTGGGAAAGGCGCGCACCGTTGTAGCCCAGTTCGGATTTCTTCCGCCCGTTGCCTTTTTCTACGCGTTCAACGGCGCCGAGCTGTTCGAGGCGATGGTCGAGCGTATCTACGTCGACATGAAGCGGCGCGGAAAGCCGCAGACCCTCTCGGAACTCTGGAAACATTTTTCGGCCCCGCTCGTGGCGAGTTTCGAACTCAAGAATGTCTTCACGAAGGATCTCATGTTTAAGATCCGCCAGCGGCTGAAAAACTTCCTCGAGAAAGACCGCCGGTTCGTCATCGACGCCCCGACACCGAAAAAGCTCGTTCTCCGACTGGCCGAGTGGGGCGACTCCGGAACGCCGGAACAGTGAGCGGGGAATCCGACGACAGGTGCCTGCCGTCGTTCCGGCAGGGGAGCCGCCGCTTGTGGCCGGCCCGGATGATCGTTCTTCCGCTTCTGACGCGCTGTCGGGGTCCACGAGGAGCGCATCCATGACGCCCCGGTCCGATATACGATCGGCAGGTTTCTTCTTCCTGGGAATGTCCCGGGAAACCGAGTTTACCCGCACGGTCCTGTTCGGTCTCGGCTGGGCCATCGCCCTGGGCATCCTACTCGCCCGCCCCCAGAGTTCCGCCCTGTGGGCCGGGGCCATCCTCTATCTCGTCGTCGCCATGGCGCTGACGGTGCGCTCCTGGCTGCAATACAGACGGGAAATACGCTTCCTGCGCGAGTTCCAGCATCTCTCCCAGACCCTCGACGATATACGCGAGCTCGATACCGAGCGGCCGTTCGACCACATCCTCGAATCGGTTCAGCGCATCGTGGGCTTCGACCGGGCGGTCATCTTCCTCGAGGATGAGCAGACGCAGACCCTGCGGGCCGTTCAGGCAATCGATCTCGACGAGGAACGGCGCGTGGCCATGGTCATTCCGAAGTCGGAAGGCTCGCTGGTCTGGAAATTACTGAAACATACTGAGGCATGTATTATATCCCGGTCGCCCTGGACCGATCCCGGGATGGCCCGGTGGCTGGACCTGCTTAGAACCGATGCCGTAGCGCTCGCGCCGATCGCCCGCGGCGGAAAATGCTGGGGGATGCTGCTGGTCGACCGTCACGTCGACAGGGAGCCCATCACCGACGACGATCTGCTGCAACTCCAGGTGCTTGCCGACCAGGTCGGCATCACGTTCCAGAACCATTCGCTGAATGAGGAGCTGAGCCGGCGGGCCACCCTCGTGACGGCCCAGAACGAGCGGTATAAACGCGAAGTCCAGCTTGCCAAACTGGTTCAGGACGGCGTTCTCCCGCGCACCCCGCCCACCTGGCCGGGGCTCGTTCCGGCCGTCTGCCTCCGGTCCGCGCGGGTCATCGGAGGCGATTTCTTCACCTACCTCGAAACGTGCGCCCGAGGTCGCGGCGCCTGCAACCGTCCGGCCTGCGACGTTTCGTGCCCCGACAAACTCTTTGGGATGCTGATCGGCGATGTCTGCGGGAAAGGCATTCCCGCCGCCCTTGTCATGGCGGTCGTCAACTGCCTGTTCCGGGAAAAGGTCGAGGGCTGCGCGGATCCCGCCTGCCTGCTCGGCGAGGTGAACGTGTCGCTCAAGGATTTCCTGGGGGCCGAGTCGAGACTGCATTCGAGCGCGTTCGTCGGGTTCGTCAGCAAAGCCACGAACCGCTTCGTCTACGCGAACGCCGGCCATGACTTCCCTCTCCTGTGGCGGGCGTCGACGGGCAAACTGGAGCCGCTCGAATCGACCGGGACCCTCATCGGCATCTTCCGGGAAAGCAGCTTCACCACCAGGACGGTCGAACTGGCGCCCGGCGATGCGGTGTTCCTCTATACCGACGGCCTCACCGATTTCTTCGAGCAGGAGCGTGGCGCCGAGGACGGATACGAGATGCTGCAGGCCTGGCTGCTCGAACGCCTTCCGAGGCCGCCGGCCGAGATCATCGGTGAAATCGAGAAAATGATCGATGCCTCCACCGCGGAGTCGCACGACGACATTTCCGCCGCGATGCTCACCTACGAGGGCTGACGGATGATGCCGCTCATCGGATTCCGAATGCGTCATTCCGGGCCGATCCTGGCGGCATTGCTGGTTCTCTTCCTGCAGCACGCCGCCTGCGCGCTCGGCCGCCCGCCGGGTCCCGTTGTCCGCGATGGAACCTTCAGGGTCAGATCCTCGCGACCCGCCGCCGAAGCGGAGCTGCTATGCCGGATGTCCGCCGACCCGGCGCTTGGAGCAAAGATGCTTGCCCGTTCGGCTTCCCTGAGGGCCGGAAAGCGCGGCGCCGGGCGCACGGAGGAGTTCCTGGTCTACGATTTCAATCTTGGCCGCTATGAATCCCGCTCCGCGCTACTTGCCGCCAGCGGAAAATATTGTCATGTCTATATCGCGAAGGACTCCGCCTCCCTGCTCGGAAGTGCCTCTCAACGGCTCGTAACCGAGATTCGAGATACGTATGACGATATCATCCATCCGCTGCTCACGGCCTGGTTCGGAGAGCTCGTTCTGTCTCCGGGACTGGAGTTGGCGGATCCCAGGGTCGTCATCAACCTGTGCGATATCCGCGACGGCATGTCGAACGGCTTCATCGCCGGGTATTTCGATTCGCGGGATCTCGACCCTGACGCCTTCCCGGTGGGAAATCTCAAGCCGGTGCTGCACCTGGATATCGACCCGGGCACGCCGGGAAGGCCGGGCGATAAATATAATATGTTTTATAGAACACTCGCCCACGAGTGCCAGCACATGATCAACTTCGCGCGCCATCTCGCTCATGGGGCTCCTCCCGAAGAACGATGGCTCGAAGAGGGGCTTTCCTGTTTCGCCGAGTATGCCTATACGGCGTCGATGGATGCGGACGGAAACGGCCTGCCTCCCGATCCGCATCTTTCCAGCTTTCTCGAGAATCCCGACATCGTCCTGACGATGAACGGCGAGAACGAATGGTTCGACGACGCGACGCTGTACAGACACTACGGGGCTTCGTTCCTGTTCGTGTATTACCTTCAGGAAAAGTTCGGCAGGACACCGGACGAGGCACGCGGCTTCATCCGTTCGATCGTCGACGGCGGGAGCACCGGGGCCGGAGGGATCAGCGCGGTCCTTGGCCGCCGGAATCCGGCGATGACGTTCGAAGATGTCATCCGCCACTGGCTGATCGCGAATCACCTCGACCGGTCCGATCTGCAGAACGGCTTCTGGGGCTATGCCGACAAGGACCACCGGCTGGGTGACGAGGCCCGTGGGTTGCCGATCCCAGGGACCTTGCACAGATACATTCCCGGCGGCGACTCGTTCGTCGGCGGCGAAGGTCGCGTCAGGCCCAATTCGGCTCATTACGACATTCTCACCGGCTCTGGCCGTGTGACGCTGCGTTTCAGAGGCGATACGACCGGTGTGACTCCTCTTCTCGTTACCCCGTCCGAACCCGGATACGAGCGCTGGATGAGCCTGATATCCGACGCCTCGGGTGCCGCGGAGATCGAACTCGATTTCGATGCGAATCCCCGGTATGTCCTGGTCAGCTCGATCGCGACCGCATCGGCCTTGCCCGATTCCGAGCCGGTCGGCTATCGGTTCAGCCTTTCGCCGGCCCGGGTCATGCTGTATCCCATTCCGCACCCGGCTTTTCCCGGAGAATTCATCGTCGTCGTCGCTTCCCGAGACGGCGCTCCGCTTGCGACCCCTACAGTGACGGTGAAATTCAGCAACCTCGAGAACTCGCTGGTGATGAGTCCCACCGACCCCGCTTCAAAAACCGTTTTCGTGGGAAACTACACCGTTCCCGGAATCGGCGAAGGCCAGGTGATGGCGACTCTTCCGGGCGGCAACAGCAGCAGCTTCTCGTTCTTCAACGCGATCACCCGCGCCGGAACAGCCTCGAATCTTTCCCTGCGCGGAGCCGCGCTGAAGGTTTCCGCTCGGTTCGACGGTCTGGGCTCTTCCCTGTTCGAATCGCTCGTCACCGATCTCCCGGGCGGCTTGAAGACGCTTTCGAGACCCTATCTCGTCGTTCTCCCCGAAACCGGCATCTCTGAAGCGAGACTGTCGATCGATATTCCCGCGGCGCCGGTCGGCGACGACAGCCGGGTCGGCCTCTGGGCCGCCGATGGTGCCTCGGAACGATGGATCCCTGTCAGGAGGAACGGAAAAGGCTTTTTCACGGACATCCGGAGCGGCGGTCGATACCTGTTGGCGACGGATGAGATACCTCCCCGGATCCATGACGCGCATGTCGACGAGACGCCGGGCCGCTCTTCCCTTCTGGCCAGAATTTCCGATGACGGATCCGGCATCGATACCGGATCGATACGGGTCGAGGCGGCCGGTGCGGCCGTGCCGTTCGAATACGACGGCGGAACCGGCATCGTGCGGGCCGACCTGGCGCGCGTGAGCGGTGGGCGGCAGACGATCACGCTCGAGGCGGCTGATCATGCCGGAAATCTCGTTCGGACAGCGCTTGTCGCCATCCTAGCGGGCCCCTTGAGAATCACGCAGACCGTCGGCTGGCCGAATCCGGCGCGCGGTCCCGTGACGATCGCCGTGATGCTCGCAGGAGAGGGGGCTGACGACCTCTTGCTCGAGGGCGAAGCCGTCATCCGGGACGTATCGGGGCATTCGGTGGCCGTGCTCCCGCTTTCCCCGGCGGGAAACCGCACCCTGACGGCGCGCTGGGACGGCCGCAACGCCGCCGGAGCGAACGGCGTGTATCTGCTCCGGGCGCGGGTCGCGCGCGGGAACGAGCGGCTTGCCGCGAACGGACGTATCGTCATTCTCCGGTAACGACCGGAAACGGATCGCGCTGCCAGGGCGGTCGGTTCGACGTGATAGAATGGTGCGGGATACCATGTGAGTTCTTGAGATTCGATACCCGTGCATGAGGGAGAGAGAACGTGAGCGGCGGAATGATCCTGCCCCTGATCCACAACGCATCTCTTCTGCTGACGCTCGTTCTGCTCCATGATATCGTCGTCTCGAGCCGGCGCGGCGCGCCCTCGCTCGGCGGTCTTGTATTCAGCGGCATCATCCTTGGAAGTATAGGTGTCGCGATCTCTCTCACGCCCCTACATTTCTCGCCCGGCATCATTTACGATACGAGATCAGTTCTGATCAGTGTCAGCGGACTGTTCCTCGGAACGGTTCCCACGCTTCTCGCGATGCTCATCACGGCGTTGAATCGGGTGTTCATCGTCGGCGGCGTCGGCGCCTGGACGGGAACCTCGGTGGTTTTCGCTTCCGGCGGAATTGCCTTGCTCTGGCGCAGATTCCGCAGGGAGTCGCTCGAAGCCATGTCGAGATCGGAGCTGTTCCTGTTCGGCGTGATCGTTCATATCGTCATGCTGTTGCTGATGCTCACGCTTCCGGGCGACCTGGGCTGGAAGGTGCTGTCCGGCGTCGCCGTGCCCGTGATCGTCATTTATCCAACGATCACGATGCTGCTGGGGGCGCTGCTTGTGAACCGCTTGTGTCAGAAGGATGCCCGGATCGCCCTCCAGGCCAGCGAGGAACGCCTTCGCGCGACGCTGTACAGCATCGGCGACGCCGTCATCACGACCGATTGCGAATGCCGGGTCCTGCGGATGAATCCGGTCGCGGAAACCCTGACGGGATGGGGAGAGAATGAGGCGCGCGGAAAGCCGCTTCCCGATATTTTCCGGATCGTCCACGAAAAAAGCCGGCAGCCGGTCGAAAGTCCTGTCGATTCCGTTCTTCGCCGGGGTGCGGGTGTCGGTCTGACCAGTCAGACCCTGCTGCTTTCGCGCGACGGACGCGAGACGCCGATTGCCGACAGCGCAGCGCCGATCAGGGATGAGGAGGGATCGACGATCGGCGTCGTTCTCGTGTTCCGCAGCCAGGCGGCCGAGCGGGCGATGGAAAAAGAGCGCGTGATGCTGACCGAGACGATCCGCGCAAGCATGAACGAAATCTACATTATTGACGTGAAGACAGGGGGGCTCAGATTCGCGAACCAGGGGGCCCTGACGAATCTCGGATATACCTTCGAGCAGTTGCGCCGGCTGGGCCCTGTCGCTCTGAATCCGGCGTTCGCCCTCGAAGAGTTCGAGCGATTCATCGCCCCGCTCCTCACGAGGGAAAAGCAGCAGCTGATCATCGAATCGACCCATCACCGGGCTGACGGAAGCCGGTATCCGGTCGAGGTGCATCTCCAGTTGATCGATCACGAGGGCGATCAGGTTCTTCTGGCCATTGCGGAGGATATCACCGCGAAAAAGCAAGCCGAGGAAAAAGCCCGTCTGGCAACGGAAGAGGCGTCCAGACTTCAGGAACAGTTGCTCCATTCCCAGAAAATGGAATCGGTTGGGCGCCTGGCCGGCGGCGTGGCCCATGATTTCAACAACATGCTTGGCGTGATCATCGGCCATGCCGATCTTGCCCTGTGTGATCTCGATGCTGAATCGCGCGTCGCCAACAGCCTCCGGGAGATCAGGCGGGCGGCCGATCATTCGGCCGGTCTGACGCGCCAGCTCCTCGCCTTCGCCCGAAAACAGGCGATCAAGCCGCGTCCGATCGATCTGAACGAGGCGGTGACGAACTCGTTGAAGATGCTCCGCCGATTGATCGGCGAAAGCATTCAGCTTGTCTTCAGCCCGGGAAACAACCTGTGGACCACGAAAATGGACCCGGCCCAGCTCGATCAGGTCCTCGCGAACCTAACCGTCAACGCTCGGGATGCGATCTCGGGCAGCGGGGTGATCACCATCCGAACCGCGAACGAGCTCGTCGACGAGTCTCGCGTCGCCTCGTTCCCCGACGCCCGGGCCGGCGAATACGTGGTTCTCTCGATTGGCGACACCGGGTGTGGAATGGATGAGAACACTCTGGGCCACCTGTTCGAACCGTTCTTCACGACGAAAAAACTGGGTGAAGGCACGGGGCTCGGTCTCGCGACTCTGTACGGCATCGTGAGGCAGAACGACGGATTCATCGCCGTCGAGAGCGAGCCGGGAAAAGGGAGCGTTTTCAGGATCCATCTGCCGCGCGACCGGTCTGAACCCTCTCGGATTGCCGGCGTGAGTGCCGGGGATGCCGAGAAAGGAACCGAGACGATCCTGCTGGTCGAGGACGAGCCAGAGCTTCTCAAACTCATGAAAACGGCTCTCGAAGGAAAAGGCTACACCGTTATCGCGATCGGCTCGCCGCGGCAGGCCATTTCCCTGATCGGTGAACATGCCGGCCGAATCGATCTGCTGATCACCGACGTCGTCATGCCCGAAATGAACGGCAGGGAACTGAGGGACCGGGTTCTGGCCCTGCGCGGGAATATGAAGGTATTGTATATTTCTGGTTATACGGCGGACGTCATCGCCCGGCACGGCATTCTCGACGGAAACGTCATGTTTCTCGAAAAGCCTTTCACGATCGGTGCTCTTGCCGCAAAGGTCCGATCGGTGCTGGACGCGCGATCAGATCATTTGGTGTAGGCGCCAAGGGCCCGGCGATACCGCTCGCGTTGCTGGACGAAGGCGTTGAGCATGGCCTGTGCCTGTGCCTGGTTGCCCGACGCGGCGGCCTGAACGTATTTCTTGTACGCCGCCTCATACTCGTCCTTCACGACGCGCAGGTTCTTGTGCATGTTCGCGTAGGGAATGCAGTCGATCGAGGCGTCGAGCCGGACCGGGTCATACGACTCACGCGCCTTCGGCGCCGTTTTAACGACCGGCTCGGATTCGGTGTCCTGGAGCATCATCTGGGGAGCGGGCGCGGTCGTCGTCGCCGCCGTCTCGCTCTTCTTCGCTTTTTTGTCGCGGCCGAACAGCTTCGCGATGCCGGTAAACAGCTTCTCACCGAGGAACCCGCCCAGCATGCCGCCGATCATCGGCCCCACGACCGGGATCGGAATCATCGCGCCGAGCATCGAGCCCACGGTCGAGCCGACGGCCTGGCCGGCGATCGCGACGGGGTCGAGGCTCTTGAGGGCTTCCTTGAAGCTCATGCCGGCGCCGAGATTGCCGCCGAACTGGCCGCCCGCGATCGAGGTGAGGGTCGGAAGCAGGGAGCCGGCGATGGCCCCCACGACCGGAATCGGGACGAATGTCTGGATCAGCGGGGCGATGACATGACCCGCCGCCGCGCCCATCGAGCTGCCGACGACGTTGCCGACGAACTGCATCGAGGCGACGGCCGACAGGGCCTGCTTGAGGCTCGGCTTTTCCCCCGAGGCGATCTGGCTGACCAGGTTGACCGCGATCGACGTTCCCGCCGTGATCGCGACGTTCTTCACGCTGAACGACTGCTTGATCGAGTCGGCGGCACGTTCCAGTCCGACGCCGAGCGCTTTCTTGCCCCTCAGGAGGGTTTCGCTGAGCTTGAGCTGCCGGAACTGCTTCGACGTGTCGTCGGAATAGGCATACGCCGCGCCGCCTTCGACCGCCCGGTCGATTTTCCCGTCGACGACCGTCTGCTGGTAGGCCTGTTCCTTCCACTGGTTGTAGGAGGCTTGCTGTTGTCTGTAGGCCGCTTCGAGCGAGGCGTCGTTCGGGGAGTTCTTCCAGGCCTGTTCGGCATCGAAAAGGGCTTTGTATCTGGATGTGGCGGTTGAATCGACCGTCGTATACTTCGTGTTCTCGAGGAACTGCTTGATGATGTAGCTGCGGTCTTCCGGATACTTCTGGATGTACGACTGGAGGAAGTCGCGGTAGGTCTGCGGCTTGGCCGACTCGAACACGTCGAGCACTTTCTGATACGGCGCCTGGATGCGGTTGTCGGTGAGCATCTTGTAGAACAGCGACGCGTTGACGCCTTCGGTCGAAAGCTGCTCGCTGCCGTTCTTCAGCAGACCGTCGTTCGCTCCGCTGACCACGCCCTGATTCTTGAAGATGAACTTGTTCTCGGCGATGTTCTTCTGACTCTGAACGCGCCAGGAACTCGAGTTGTCGAGGCGATCCTTGTTCGCCAGCGTCTCGATCGCTTCGGCCCACCCCTCGGAATACGCGAACCCCTCGTCGGTGACCGAGTTCTTCGCATGAGGGCCGGCATACCCCGTTTTGGGATAATTCGGCGACTCGTAGGTCTGGTCCATGATCATGTGGCCGACTTCGTGCGCGATGACCGAGGCCGCCGACGAGTCGTTCATGCCGCCCTGGAACGCCTCGCTGTCGGCCGGAATGACGAGCCGGTTCGCGTTGCTGTTGTCGCGGTACGTGACCTGGCCGTTCGTATCGGTTTCGGCGAGGACGAACCCCTTCGAATCGTGATAGATCGAGCCGGAATCGCCCACTTCGAGATACACCGGCTTCTTAAGGTCGCTGACCAGCCACTCGGCCAGTTTCGCGTCGCGCACGCCCGAGTTGATCTCCTGCTGGAGCCGCTCGATCTTCGTGTTGCGCGCCTCGACCTGCATCGAAACGATGTTCCTGAGACCCGCATCGTTTTCGATATAGCTCTTCAGCTGCTGATACCGCCCGTCGCCGGCGGAAAGTTCGCGAAGGACGGGAACGGTGTTCCCAAGGAAATCTCTGGTCTTGACGCTATGCGTATTGCCCTCGACCGGCGCCACGATCTTGATCTGCGACATCGCCGCTTCCGTCGAAAGGTTCTGTGCGATGACGCGGTTCGCCCCGTCACGGACATAATATTTGCCGGAAGCCGTGTCATATTCAGGCTTCACCGCCTGGACGATCTGGCCGGAGTCGTCCCGGACGACGTAGCGCACGCCCGCCGTGGTCAGCTCGAAGGATGCCCCCGCAAAGACTGGCAGGGCAATCAACAGGGCCATCACCACCAGGAAAAACAGGCGATTGTGTGGCATGCGTCTCATATCGAAAACCTCCGGCCGACAGGGTTGAATACGGCAATTTTACTGATTATACCAACCGCTCCCCGGGGGCCACAAGGGTACGACATGAAATGTTCGAAGTTTGAAACCATGGCGCGGGGGTGTGGAGCGCGTTTGAAACGCTCCCTGCTCAATCTCAATGCAGGAGAAGAACTGAATACTGAGAATAAAAAAGGAACTTGACATTTTCGGGGAGGGGGGTAGTATTGTAATTCATAAGAAATAATATAGAATATATATATTATATCAAATATCATTGGAGGATTTCAGGATGGTTGTCAGAACCCTGCTCCGGACGTTTCTCGCGACGCTGATCGTCGCTTTGTGCTTCGCCTGTGTCGGTTGCGGCGGGGGTGGAGGCGGCGGCGGAAGCGGCGTGTCGCAGGCATATCTTAAGGTGCCCGAACTCGAGGCCGAGATTCCCAAGGCTCCCCCCACTTCCGTTCGGGGCGACGTGAAAGCGGAGCCGGCGAAAGAAGACTTTTCGGTCGATCTGGTCAATCCCGAAACCGGTGAAACGCTCTTTACGGTCATCGCCAAAAGCATTGATTCCTCGTCGGCAGCCAAGTATGTGATCAAATTCGGTACCGACATTTCGGTCGTCGCCCCCTCGAAAGGCGTTCTCAGGATGGTGGTCAGACGTCTGAGCGTCGCGATCATGAGGGGATACTTCTCGAGCGCCGTGCCCGAGCCCGGCCAGACGAAGACGATGGAAAAAGTGACCGTCGACTCGATCGCCCTGGCGAAGGCGCTGGCATTCGAGGAATGGCAGTCCAAATACGTCGCGGGAACGTTCGACAACTTCGTCAATCAGGTCGCGAATGAAACGACGTTTGCGGATAAGCTCGTAACGCTCGTCACGACGATCAATACCACGCTGACGACATTCATCACGACCGCGCCTTCCGAAACGTTCACCTGGGAAACGGTGGATGCCGTCAAAACCCTTGCCGACGACTTCAAAGACGTTGCGGCACCGCCCTCAACCGGCGGCGTCGGAATCCCCGCGAACATCCAGGTCGAAGGCTTCGTCGCCAGCCCCGCCACGCAGGTTCGGTGCGCCATCGAAAGCATCCTCAACCTCGCGAACATCGGCCTGCCGTCCCGCATCGTTGGCAGCGTCGCCCTGTCCACTTCAGCTGTTCCGGTCGTCCCTGCCCTGACCCCGATCCTCGGCTCCAACCAGGCCATCGACATCAAGGGCCTCCGCAATCTCCTCATGGCTTCGCTGTCAGGAGGAACATCGGCGACGGAAGGCCCGATTGCCGATCTGAGTTCGCCGGCATCCAGTATTTCTTACACCTCGAACAGCGTTGAAATTATCGATAAAGGTTTTGACTATCTGCCCGGCACGGGACAAGTTGTTCGGATTGTCAAACGGCAGC
>JAKJFL010000419.1:0-3701 GCA_022704935.1 Candidatus Rifleibacteriota bacterium | reverse complement strand
TGCAGTTGAAAAAGACGTTCGCCTGGCCCATCGAGAGAGGACGTTCCCCCGGCACCAGTATTCTCGCCGCCTCAGCACCATCGAGCGGATACCAGCCGGGCGTATCCGCAAACGCGGGGAGCGTCAGCAGAACGAAGACCATGATATATCGCAACAGGTATTTCACGTCACACCTCCAGAATCATCAGGCTTTGGTCATCGTGCGGCACGTTCGATTCGGCCGCCTGTTTGAGATGCCCGACAAGCTCCCCGAAGGGGTCCCTGCCGGCTGAAATCCATTCGCCGATCTTTCTCCCCAGCCAGTCCCGGTCGGGAGACGGATCGTTCTTGTGCACCTCGGTCACACCGTCACTGCAGCACAGGATACGGCATCCGGGCGGCAGGGACAACTCTCTGGCCTCGTATCCATCGGTTCCTCCCAGACCCAGCGGAGGGTTTTGAAGCTCGATCTTGGATACGGAGCCGTCAGCGCCGACTAGATAAGGGCTCTCGTTTCCCGCGCAGGCGATCTGGACGGAGCGTGCATCCCGCTTCCATCGCATACAGATCATCGTGACGAACAGGGGAAACCGGTCGGCGATGAAACCGACCAGCCGCTCGTTGAGCTTTTCGAGGAGGCCGGCCGGCGTCGTGGCCGACGGCAGTTCATCCCGGACAAAGCCGTGAAGCAACGGAACGAACTGGGAAGCGAACAGCCCTTTTCCCATGATATCGCCCAGCATCAGCCAGCCGCCGTCCGCCTCCTCGCGCACGAACATCAAATCACCTCCGACGATCTGCGACTGGACGTTCCAGAGCCGGACGCGGGCCCCGGGGAACGTCGAGGCATCGGGAGGCATCAGGGCCTTCTGGATGGTTCTCGCGAGTTCTATCTGGAGGTCTATTTTTTCCTGGCGTTCGCGGAGTTCGAACACGCTCTTTTTCAGGGCCGTCTCGAGCATGTGTCGGTCCGTCGTGTCGCGGGCCGTCATCACGTATCCGACACACTCGCCACTGTCACTCCTGAGCGAGGTGGCCGTGATCGAAAGCCACCGGTCACCCACGGGAACCTCGGCACGATAGGGTTTCTCAGCCCCGGACTCGCCGACGATCTTCCTGATTTTCCAGGGACATCGGTGGCAGGCATCCATCGGCTTCCCCCGGATTTCGTCCAGGGCGACGGACAGGATCTCCTCGGCCTGCCGGTTGAGGAACACGACGTTTCCGTCGCGGTCGGCGATGACGATTCCGTCGCCAAGCGAGTGAAAGAGAGAACGTCCCAATCCGGAGTGGAACGGGACTTCGGAGGCCGTCTTATCGATCATGACAGGTATCCCTGCTCTCTGAAGCTGAAATAGCCTTCGTGCTCGCGACCCAGGATCAGATGGTCGAGAAAGCGGATGTCGAGCGTGCCGGCCGCGGCCGCGAGCGCGCGCGTGATCGCATGATCGGCGGTCGAAGGCTTCAGGTGGCCGCTCGGGTGGTTGTGCGCGACGAGAATGCCCGTCGCATGCAGCGCCAGCGCTCTTCTCATCACAAGCCGCGGGTAGACGGCCGTCTGGTCCTCGACGCCCGTCGAGAGGGCCTCTTCGGCGATCACCGTGTTCGCGTTGTCGAGGAACACGACACGGAACTGCTCGACCGGCAGATTCGCCATGATGCCGCTGAGATAGGCGATCGCCGTGCTCGCGTCGGTGATCATCGCGTTGTTCCCGAACGACTTGAGCTTGAGCACGTGGTGGGAAATATCTCGTACCAGATGAAGCATGCGAGCCGCGGAGTCGGGGATTCCGCCCTCTTCCATCAACCGGTCCCGCGGGGCAGCGAAGACACCGGGCAAATCCTTGAATCTGGCGAGCAGGCGTTTCGCCTGCGGTTTCGTGTCTATATATGGTATGCAATAGAACAACAGAAATTCCAGAATCTCGTGTTCGGCGAAGCCCTGGAGGCCGGCCCGATCATACCGATCGCGAACGCGTTGCCGGTGGCCATGCGGGCTGGTTCCGTCTTTTTGGGAAACGGGCCGGCTCCCCTGCATGCCCGGGCGGGCCGGCACGGCTCTCTCCCGGCTCCGGAACTGCGAACCGGATGCCGGGCCAGGCGGATGTTTCGGGCCATTCCCGTTCAGATGAGGCCCCCCTTCAGGTTGCAGGCCATCCCTGGATCGACCTGGAGATTGTCGTACCAGTCGTCGTGCTCGACCTCGAAAATGTTCGCGTGAAGATTCGCGAGGATCTGTTTTCCCTGCTGGGTCAACCGGAGGTAAGGAATGACCTCTTTCACATAGGGATAGACGGTTTTCCAGTAGAAGCGGGGGAAGTGGCGCTTCAGATCGCCCGGGTCGGCATAGCCGAACTCCTTCGCGGCCCCCGTTTCGGTGAATTCGTAGTAGAGAGCGCTGATTTTCTTGAGATACCGTGGATCGCTGAGCTGGCCGATGAGATCGGCGGCGCGCACGATGTTCGGATAACTCATTCCCTCGTTTCGCGCCTGGGATTGAGGCACGGGGAACCGCGTCAGTTCGATGTTCGCGACGATGAGATCGGCCTTGAGGATCTGGTGGGCTCCGAACCGCTCCCAGATGAACAGCTTGCCGCGATCGACGTGATACGGCGTCAGCACCGCGTCGGTATTTCCGAAGCCCACTTTCACCATCTCGCTTCCGTTCCCCGTCGCGTATTCCCCGGGACGGTCGGCACGGCAGACGCCCCTGACGTAGCCGATGTCGTGGCAGGTCAGCGAGATGATGCAGTGCATCCAGTCGTAGGGGGTGACGCCGCTCTGGCGCAGCTGCCGACCGCGCAGCATCTCCTGGCCGACCAGCGTCACGAGGATCGAGTGTTCGACGTTGTGGTAGAGCGCATCGCTGTTCGCGATGTTCTCCATCGCCATCAGCCCAGCCCACGCGATGATGTCTGCATACTCGGGATTCTGCCCGCCGAAACTCCTGCGGTAGCCGTCCCGGAGGCGCTTGATGAAATCATCGATCATGAGCTCAACGGCATTGAACATGTGTTTCCTCTCTCTTCCTCACCAGGTTTTTCGAACACGTCGCTCCTTCAAAGCATAACAAAGAGCCAACCCGCGAGCAACCTTCTCGCCTGAATCCCCGGGGGTCGAGCCGTTCCGTTGACATCGACGGCCGAAGGCATTTAGCATGACGGGAGAAATTACATGCCCGAAATGGGAGGATCGCCGTATGTCCCTCAGGTTATTCCGAGTTGTACCGATGTTTCTCCTCGTAACCGCTCTGGCGCTTCTTGTCGCATGGCCCGCAGGCCTGTCGGCAGAGCCCCAGGCTCCGGCGTTCCCGAACACCGCTTCCGCACCAGCCGGCATGATTTCCGAACGTGTCCGGTATATTCCGTTCACCGACTTTCAGCAGCTCATGGAGCAGAATCCGCGATTCATGCTCCTTCCCCGGGAAGTCTACGACAAGCTGAAAGATGCCAAGGATGCCTTCCTTGCCCGCCATCCCGCGAGTCCCCTTCCCCTGCTCGATCTCGATTTCATCTTCGGCGGCGCCGAGTATCGCGTCACGGTGCGCAACCATATCGCCGCGGTCGAAGGCCGCATCTGGTTCGAAATGCCCAATGCCCGATGGGCCCTGCTGTCGCTCGCCGGCGGCGATCTCGGATTCGAATGGGTCAGGCTCGACGGTCGGCCGGTCGGCATCGTGCCGACCTCCTTCGGCGGCATCCAGGACGATGCTGCGCCTCGCG
>JAKJFL010000418.1:0-3702 GCA_022704935.1 Candidatus Rifleibacteriota bacterium | reverse complement strand
CCGCAATCCGCGACGAGGCCCTGCGTCTGGGCCTGATCACGAAGTCCGTCCCGATCGAACCGATCCCGACCGAAGCCTACCCACTCCCGGCCGCACGTCCCAGAAATTCGGCCTTCGACAAATCGAAAGTTCGGAATCTGCTTGGTTTCAGCGTTAGCCCCTGGCAACACAATCTCAAACGATTTCTCGAGGCCGGGCAACCGCCCGCCTGATGTTTTCATGGCAGCAGATCTTCTTTGCCGTTTTGCATAAGGAATTGCGAGGTGTTACCATCGCCTCGGAAAACAACGACACTTCATTTTCAGGGAAAGACGATGCGCACATTCAGGAATATTCTTGTCACCGGCGGCTGCGGTTTCATCGGGTCGAATTTCATTAGATATATATTCAACGACACAGATTTCACGGGCAGGGTTGTCAACTTCGACAAGCTGACGTATGCCGGAAACGCCGAAAGCCTCGATGATGTCGCTGCCCGCGCCGGTGACCGTTATGTATTCGTCAGGGGCGACATCTGCGATAAAGCTCTTGTCACCGATCTGCTGGATCAGTTCGACATCGACGGCATTATCCATTTCGCTGCGGAGTCCCATGTCGACCGGTCGATTCTCGGCCCGGCCGAGTTCATTCAGACCAATATCATGGGCACTTTCGTTCTGCTGGAAGCGGTCCGCAAACGCCAGACGGAAGGCAAGCCCATCCATTTCCATCACATCAGCACCGACGAAGTGTTCGGCTCGCTAGGGAATGAAGGCTTCTTCTTCGAAACGACGCCGTATGCGCCGCGAAGCCCCTACTCGGCATCGAAGGCCTCTTCCGACCATCTGGTAATGGCCTATCATCACACGTACGGGTTGTCCGTCACCCTGTCGAACTGCTCGAACAATTACGGCCCATACCAGTTTCCGGAGAAACTGGTTCCCCTCATGATCCTGAACATGCTCGAAAACAAACCACTGCCCATATACGGAGACGGGCTCTACATCAGGGACTGGTTGTATGTGACCGACCACTGTGAAGGCATCTGGACCATTGCGCGCGATGGCCGAACTGGCGAGACTTACAATATCGGCGGCGAGAACGAGCAGACGAACCTCGCCGTGCTCGATGCCCTCATTCGGGAAGTGGCCGACCGGACCGGGCGCTCTTCAGACGCTCTCCACGCGCTGAAAAAAACGGTTCCCGACCGGCCGGGCCATGACCGCCGGTATGCGATCAACTGTGACAAGATCGCGAAAGAACTGGGCTGGAAGCCCCGCACCGGATTTGAAGACGGCATCCGCCAAACGGTTCGATGGTATCTCGAGAACCCGACATGGGTTAAGCATGTGAGATCGGGCGAATACCAGCACTGGGTCGACAGAAACTACGGCGACCGGAAGACGCTCGTCTCGGGAAAGGCACAAGAACGATGAAAGGCATCATTCTCGCCGGCGGTTCCGGAACCCGGCTCTATCCCATCACCCGCTGCGTCAGCAAACAATTGTTACCGGTATACGACAAACCGATGATCTACTACCCGCTCTCGACCCTCATGCTGGCAGGCATTCGCGAGATCCTGATCATCTCGACTCCCGAAGATCTTCCCCTGTTCAGGCGCCTCCTGGGGACGGGCGAAGAGCTCGGCATGACCTTCGCGTATGCCGAACAACCGAAACCGGAGGGGCTTGCGCAAGCCTTCATCATCGGCCGGGAGTTCATCGCAGGCGAACCGTCGTGCCTGATCCTCGGGGACAATATTTTCCACGGTGCCGGCCTGTCCGGCCTGCTTCATGAGGCGGCCCATCTCACCAAGGGCGCGGCCATTTTCGCCTACCCCGTCAAAGACCCCGAACGATACGGCGTTGTGGCTTTCGATCAGCGGGGAAAAGCAACGAGCCTCGAAGAAAAGCCGAAACAGCCGAAATCGCCCTATGCCGTTCCCGGCCTGTATTTTTACGACCACACCGTCGTCGAGCATGCCTCGACGCTCGAGCCTTCTGCCCGCGGTGAACTCGAAATCACCGATCTCAATCGCATCTACCTGAACCAGGGAACCCTCCAGGTGCTGAAGCTTCCCCGCGGCCTGGCCTGGCTCGACACCGGAACCCACGAATCCTTCATGGCCGCCTCGACCTATGTCCAGACCGTCGAAGCCCGCCAGGGCCTGAAAATCGGCTGTCTCGAGGAAATCGCGTTCCGGCAGGGGTTCATCGATGCCTCGCAGCTTCTTCGGCTCGCAGAGCCGCTGCTCAAGAACGAATACGGCCAGTATCTCCAGCGTATTGCAAACGGTCTGCTATGAAATTCATCGAGACGCCCATCGAAGGTCTCTGGATCATCGAACCTCGGGTTTTCGAGGATGAGCGCGGCTTCTTCATGGAAACCTACCACCAGGAGCGATTCAAGGCCCACGGCATCGCAGCCGTTTTCGTCCAGCAGAACCATTCCCGCTCGAAACGCGGGATTCTGCGCGGCCTGCATTACCAGCGAGAGCCGTTTTCGCAAGGCAAGCTGATCCGCGTCGTCCGGGGCGAGGCGTTCGACGTCGCCGTCGATCTCCGCCCCGGCTCGCCAACCTTCGGCAAATGGTTCGGCACGAACCTCTCGTCCGAAAACAAGAAACTCCTCTTCATCCCCCCAGGCTTCGCCCACGGCTTCTGCGCCCTCACGGACGACGTCGACTTCACCTACTCCTGCACCAACGTCTACTCAGCCGCCCATGAAAACGGCATCACCTGGAACGACCCCGACCTCGCCATCTCCTGGCCGATCTCAGCCCCGCTCGTCTCAACAAAGGACAGCCAACTGCCTTCGTTCAAAATGACGCCGGAGTATAAAAAGCATATCGCTATCATATCTTAAAATACATAAATAACGAGCCGCGTTTCCTGGCATTCTGATTCGCAGACTCGGGCGGTTAGTGAACCGCTCCTACGGTTATGTATCGCGTGTTTTGTGCCTTCATGGTGAGCTGCTCTCAGCGTCTCTGTGACTCTGCGGTGATTCTGTCTTCGTGCCTTTGTGTCTTTGTGTCTGGTATGTTGGTTTCGTCATGAGAACCGATCCGCAGATTTCGCAGATTGCGCAGATGAAAAGCAGATTTTTTTGTTCAATGGAGTATCCAGGATAGAAAATCAGGTTTTTCCCGGTGTTCGTTCCGATCTGCGTTCATCTGCCCTCCATCTGCGGATGCGTTCCTGAAACCGACGGATTGTCCTACGGAGTATCTTCGTGGTGAAATGTTCTCTGTGGCCGGTAGAAATAATCAGGTGTGTGTCCCGGATTTTTACTCTATACTGTGATGCGATTTCGTTTGATGCAGGAGAGAACGATGGCACATCCTTTATCACGGCCGAATGGCGGGTTCACCTACGCCGACTACCTGACCTGGCCCGACGACGAGCGTTGGGAAATCATCGACGGCGTCGCTTACAACATGTCCCCCTCGCCGACCGTGAACCACCAGGAAGCGTTTGCCGACCTTGTGACGCAACTTCGCCTGTTTTTACGGGGCAAGCCCTGCCGGGTGATTCCGGACTGTGACGTTCTGCTTCCGAAAAGCACCGAAGCCGAAACCGAGATCCGCACCGTCGTCCAGCCCGATATTTCCGTGGTCTGCTCCCCAGAAAAGATTGAGGGCAAGCGCATCCGCGGCGCCCCCGACATGGTCATCGAGATCATTTCCCCAAGTTCGGCCTCATACGATCATGTGAAAAAGAA
>JAKJFL010000013.1:0-16603 GCA_022704935.1 Candidatus Rifleibacteriota bacterium | reverse complement strand
TTTGTCGAGAAGGGGACTCGCCGTTTGAATGGTGACATTCAGCTTCGCGACCTGTTCCCTGCCGTAGTTGCGCAGAACCAGGTGCGTTTTCACCGCCTCGCCGGCTGCAAACCGGCCGTCGCGGTTCTCGTCTTCGAGCACGACTTCCTGCAGCTTGATATACGGCAGGGAAGGCGTTTCGAGCTCCTCGAGCAGTTTGTACCACCCGCTGTGGGCCGAAAGGCTCAGCAGCTTGTACCGGTTCTTGTATGTTCGGAAGCCGTTGCGGTCGGGAAGGAAAATGCAGATTCCCGTTGCGTCCTTGTATTTGTCGCCGGCCGCCCCGTGGCGGATGATCAGCCCGCCTTCCCCGGTCAGCGATCCCAGGAGCTGTTTCGCCGCCGCCTTGATCGATGGGGTTTCCACTGTTTTGATCAGGATCTCGAGATAATGCCCCAGGTCGATATAGTCCTTGTAGACGAACTTGAGGGCGGCTTCCCGAGCCTGTTCGATCCGGTCGATCTCGCGAATGCCGGATTTGACAGCCGATACGAATGCATTGAGCTTTGTAGCGACGGCGGCGACTTTAGACAGGTCGAGAAGCGAAAGAGTGACGGCCGTGTTGCCTTGCGACCCCATCTGATACGAAGTCTTGTAGGTGTCGACGATGGCCGTGCCGAGCTTTCTGCCGTCCATCTCGGGGGCGGCGGCGAGCTTCCTGAGGAACGCGTCATAGGGCCAGCCGCGTTCGGGTTCGAGATCGGTCGAAGCCACCTGGAAGAGCGCGGAGGCGGAGGATTCGTGCGCGACTTCCAGCATCTGCATCAGGCAGGCGTCGAAACCGAGAAGGTCGATGGGTTTTCCGAGAATTTCCTTCACCTTGAGGAGCGTTTTCCCGAGGGTCGGGATGTCCATCGAGGTGCCTGAGGTGTCATCGTAGGAAATGTTGTATGAGATCGCATCGAATGGATTGCCGCCGGATGCGTCATCTGTCGTCATGATCGACGGCGCGATATCCGGCTGGATTTCCTTCCAGCCCGTGCCGTGGTTCCAGAGGATCAGTGCATAGCGTTTGGCGGGGAATCTCTGTTGCGCCCATTTCACGAAGCCGAGGAGGGATTCGGGGGTTGCCGTGTCGATTGGCCCCAGATCTTCGAGCATGGGGGAGGTCACTTTCTTCGGTTGGGCGTCTTTTTTGATGAAATAGCGCCGGCAGCCGGACCACTTCATCTCGGATTCCTGCGAATATTTGCCGTTCCGGTCGAGCTGGACGACGATATTGAGGTTCTCGTTCGAGCCGACCGTTTCCATTTCGTTCAGATCGAGCTCGCTGCCGGCTTCGAGATTGTTGTCGGCAGCCATGAACACGAGGAACGTCCAGTCTTTCACGGCCGGCCTCGACGAGGTTGCGGCCGTGGTCGACGCGACGGCGGTTCTCCGGGCAGGGCGCTGCGAGGCAGCTTCGCAGGGTGTACACGATGCGGCCAGCCAGAACGCGAGAAGGAGAAAAACGGGAATCCTGCCGCGGATGGTTTCGAATAAGGATGCCACTGTTCCGTGCCTCCGTTCGAGCTGCAATGGAAGTGCCTTTTGTCGATTATAGTGACGGATAGAGGGGGTGTCAATGAAGGGGCCTCGTGAGACCGGAAAAATTCACGTATTCGGACCCCCGGAAAGAGTCACTCCCGGGGTTTCTAAATCCCGGTTGCAGGACGGCCCTGTGCACCAGCGGCAAGGCATGGGCAATTGACTTGCCGGGGTGATTATAGTAGAATCTTGTATTAACTTCCATTGGGAGGGTGTGGTATGGCAAAAGCAAAGACCATCAAGAAGGCCGACACGAAGCCGGTCGAAGTTCCGGTCCGCAAGAAAGACAAGGCGGTCCAGGGCGCTCCTCGGGATTACGATTCAGCCGAACTGTATGAAGAAGGCGAACTTGTTTACCACAAGATCTGGGACGACAAGGGCGAAGTCGTCGAGGTCGGCATCACCGAAGACGGCATCCGCAAGATGAAAGTCCATTTCGAAAAAGTCGGACTCAAGAACCTTCGCATGGGCCAGGCTTCCTGATCTCCTGAGTTCTTCCGATCACCGGAGTCCGAACCAACGGGCTCCGGTGATTTTTTTCGGTGCGACAGCATTGTCAACCCGGGAACGGAATCCCGTTCCTTCGGAAAGGGGAGAAACCTGCCGATGAGTGAACGCCGGGGAGGGTTTCGAGAGGATGCCTGAAGCAAACGAATTGAGGAAACGCGGCCTGGTTCTGATCAAGTCGTGCACGCGTCGGCTGATCGGTTTTCTTCACCATCAGGATACGCACGTTCGGGAAGAGGCGGCGCGGGCGCTCGGCAGAGCGGGAGATTCGGAAGCCGTCGTTCCACTCGTCGAGGCTCTTCGTCGTCAGCCGCATGATGACTCGCTGTCGGGTGCCCTTGCCGATATCGGCGACACGTCAGCCGTCGAGCCCCTTCTCGCGGCATTCCGCGATGCCGAACGCGAGGCGAGGCCGAACATTGCGGCCGCCCTCGGCGCGTTTCACGATGCACGGGTCACGGCGGCGCTCAACTCGGGGCTTGCGGATACTGACCCGAATATCCGCTTCCAGTGCGCAACGGCGCTTGGAAAAAGCAAGGATCCTTCGTCCATTTCCCCTCTGCTAGGGTGTCTCGGCGAGGCGAACGAATGGATCTTCCTCAGCGTCGTCGATGCGCTTGCCAGAATCGGCGACCACCGTGCGACAAATCCGCTCACCGCGTTTTTCCTCAAGGAACCGAACGAGCGGAAGCGCTCGGCGCTGGTCACGGCGATCGGCCAACTCAGGGATCTGACGGCCGTCTCCACGCTTTCCCGGGCGTTGCGCGATCCGGATGACCGCGTCAAGGCGAACGCGATCGAAAGCCTTCGCAGACTGGAACTGCCGAGGGAAAAACTGCTCTCGCTGATCCAGCCGTTCCTCAAGCACGGGAATCATCGCGTTCGCGGCAATGCGATCATCGCCGTGGCCCTGGCCGGTGCGATGGATCTGACGCCTCTTCTCGACGAGATGCGGGACGACCCCGACAAGTGGGTCCGCTCGACGCTCGGATACGTCCTGTCGATGTTTCCGCATCCGCGGGCTCTTCCGCTTCTGGTAGAGCTTCTCCGCGACGAGGACGGCGACGTCAGGAAAAATGCCGCCCGTGCCCTTTCCGCCCGTGCCGAAGAGAGCGATCTCGAACTGCTGCTGAAACTGCTCGGCGATGCGGCATCCTTCGTCCGCCTGCATGCCGTCGCCGCCCTGGGGCGCCTTCGTTCAGCGCCCGCGGTGCCGATGCTCTCGAAACTCTTCACATCGGAGCGGAATTTCAAGATCCGGTCTGCCGCCATCTCGGCACTCGGAGAGATCGGCGAGGCGTCGGCGGTTCCCGTGCTCGAAAAGGCCCTGAAGGACAGGGACTCGCGCGTGCGTGCGAATGCCGTCGAGGCTCTCGAGGCGATCCTGGGCGAGGGGGGCGCCCTGATGCTGAAATCTCTGTTGCAGGATCCGGACAACCGGACGCGGGCAAACGCAGCTAAGGCGCTGTTCCGCATCGGCGAGGTCGGAGTCCTGTTCCAGCTCGAGCGGATGCTGGGTGATCCCGAAAACACCGTGAAGATTTCCGCCGCGTATGCCGTGGGGGAAATCGGCCGGGCGCTCAGGGACATCGACAGGATTCCCCTCTCGACCCCCCTGAAGCAGGCGCTTGCCGGTGTCCGGCTACCTGACGCTCCGACGTTGCGGCCGGAGAAAACCGCCGTTCCGGATGCCGTATCTCAGGTCCGCCAGCCCGTCGCGTCGCCTCCCGCCGCGAAGGACGGTGCCGGCAAGGAGGTCATGCGGGAGCGGTTCATGACCGCATACAAAGCCGGCAGGATCGACGAGGCGACGGAGCATGTGCAGGCCTATCTCGCCGTCTACCCGCACGATCTCATGGCCAATTTCTTTGCCGGAAACCTGCATCAACAGCAGGGAAAATTCGACCAGGCGATTCCGTTCTACCGGAAGACGGTCGAAATCGATCCGTTCCATATTCAGGGATATGCAAACCTCGGCCTCTGTTGTCACCGGTGCAACAGGGTGCAGGAAGCGGTCCATTATTTCCGGCAGGCCCTCAAGATCCAGCCGGACCTGTCTACGCTGCATTTCAACCTCGCGAATCTTCTCCTGAAGGAACAGCAGTGGGAGGAAGCGATCAAACATTTCGAGGAAGGCCGCAAGCGTCAGCCCGCGGTCCCGAAAATTCTCGCGAATCTGGGTTTCGCCTACCAGAAGACCGGCCAGTACGAGAAGGCGCTTGCCGTCTACGAGGAGGCGTCGAATGCGGATGCGCACGATCCCGGCCTCCACTACAACTGGGCCCTCATCCTCGCCCGTCAGGGGCGCAAGGACCAGGCCCGCGAGGTGCTGAAGAAGGCGCTGGCGGCCACTCCGCCCGGCGCTCCCGGCGAGCGCAACCTGCGCGACCTGTTGGAGCGCCTCAAGGGCTGATCTCATCGGAAACGTTCCACGGGAAACCGCATTCCGTGCGGTACCGCGTACCCCGGCGAAAGATTGCCCCAACAAATTCCTGGCGCATCACGATACGCCAGGTTTGGCCGTGATCTATTTTCCGATGGCTGGTCGGGTGAAAAGTGAAACCAAGAAGCATCCCGAGGCGCACAAAATCATCGCGGCGCCGGTGGCCATGTCCCAGGTGAGGGAGGCCGCCAGCCCCGTCAGGCCGGAAGCGATGGCGATCAGGATGGCGAACCAGACCTGACGACGCAGACTCCCGGCGATATTCCGGGCGGTGGCGGACGGAATGACCAGGAGGGCGGTGACAAGCAGGATGCCGACTGCGCGGATCGAGAAGGCGACGACGAGAGCGAGAAGGGCCGCGAAGGCCGTTTCCAGCCAGGATGTCCTGATGCCGCTGATGCGCGCGAGATGCTCGTGCAGACTTGTGTACACCAGTTGATTGTAGAAACGAAGCAGAAAAGCGATGGTTCCGACGAGAAGAACGGCCGTCAGGAAAACGTCGCGGTCGCCGATCGCGAGGATGTCGCCGTAGAGAAAGCCGGGAAGCGTTTTGGCGAGGCCCTTTCGGGTGCTGATGATGGCCAGGCCCAGAGCGACGGCGGTCGAAAACAGGACGCCGAGCGTCGTATCCATCGCCATCTCGCCCCTGCGGCGCAGTTGGATGGCCGCCATGCCGGTGCCGAGGCCGAACACGATGACGGCCAGCCAGGGATCGACACCGAGAACGAGGCCGAGCGCGACGCCGGTGAAGGCCGAGTGCGCGACGGCGTCCGAGAAAAACGCCATGCGGTATTGGACGACGAGACTGCCGCAGAGGGCGCAGAGCGGAGTTAACAGAAGGATTTCCAGGACGGCGCGTTGCATGAAGCCTGCCTGAAGCGACTCGAACGGGAGGAGGGCGATGATCCTGTAGATGGGGGAGAGGAGCGATTCAATCATGACCGGCCTCGTGGTGCGCGTGGTCGTGGTGATGCGTGCAGGTCTGGTGGCGGGCCGGAGAATGCTCATACAGTCCGGAATGGAGACCATAGATCTGGAGCAGGTTTTCCGAGGTGAGTACCTCGGGGGCCTCGCCCTGGCAGGCGATCGTGCGGTTCAGGCAGAGCACATGCGACGCATGCTGGGAGACGACGGAGAGATCATGGCTGACCATCACGATCGTGCGGTTCTGGCGCGAACTGAGGGACTCGAGCACGTCGCAGAACAGGTGTCCGCCGGCGATATCGACGCCTGAAACCGGTTCGTCGAGAAACAGGATTTCCGGGTCGCGGTGGAGGGCCATCGCCAGCAGAACGCGCTGCATCTCGCCGCCGGACAGCCGGCCGAGCGGTCGGTCGAGAAGATGGCCGGCTTCGAGCCGCTCGAGCGCCGACACCGCGTTTTCGCGGGCTTTCGCGGTGATGCCGACCCAGACGGGGCGGCGCTGGAACTCGAAGGCGAAGAACTCGAGAACCGTGACCGACGCCTGACGGTCTATTTCCAGGCTTTGCGGAACATACCCGATGCGGGGCTTGTGCGGCTTCCCTTCGGGAGTGACGAACTCGATCCGTCCGGAATACGGTCGCAGGCCGAGGATCGCCTGGAGCAGGGTCGTCTTGCCCGCGCCGTTCGGCCCGATCAGGGCGGTGATGCAGCCGCGCATGATCTGCGCATCGATATGCTCGAGAATGACGTTCTGGCCGGCGGCCACCGAGACCCCGGTCAGAACGATGGCTGGAGATGGGATCATCGGAGCGGGGCTGCGGTGGAAGCGGCACCGGCGGCGAAGGGGACGAGCGAGGCGGGGACGGCTTGCATCGACGATTCGAGTGTGTTTGCCGAGTCGTCGTCGTTGCCTGTCGTGAGCGTCGGGAGGGCGATGACGGGAATGCCGTGCTCGCGGCCGAGGGCGGCGATCTCCTCGGATTGGTCGAGGGCGTCGGTGAGGAACGCCACGGGACGTCGATCGCGGATCGCCTGCTCGATCCCGAGCCGCGAATGCGCCGAGTGCTGATGCTCGTCGTCGATCTCGAGCCGGGCGACGATGGTAAGTTTCATAGCTGATGAAATATAATCAAGGGATTCGTGCGTCACGACCACGGGTGTCCCTTCGAGCTTCTCGGCTGCCCCGGCCCAGTCTTTTCCGACGGCGTCCAGACGGGAGCGAAGTTCAGCCGCGTTTTTGCGCAGGAGAACCGCCGAATCGGACGAAACGACGTCGTCGAGAGCGTCGGCGGCAGCGTCGATCATCGCCGAAAGGCCTGCCGGCGTCGTGAATACGTGGGGGTTGGGCTGGCTGCCCTCGCCTGACGAGATCGTGCAGGAGGCCGGGGCGATCTGCCGTATGCGCGCGGCGAAGCCGGATTCAGCGAGACGGTCGAGAAACGGTTCGAACCCCAGGCCGTTGGCGAGAATCAGCTTTGCCTGCTCGAGCCCGGCCATGTCGGTCGGGGTCAGGGAGTAATGATGCGGACATCCGAGGTTGGCCGGCAGCAGCAGGCTTACCCGAAGCTCCGTTCCCGACGCCAGTCCCTTCGCGATCAGATACACCGGATACACCGTGCAGACTATCCTGTCCTCGGCGGCCGTCGCCGCCCGCGGTCCGGGGCCGGTCAGAAACACGAGAAGCGCGAATATAATATTATAAAGCATAAAACGTGTTCCGGACCGGCCGCGGGTGAGGTTCATGCCGCGAGACTCCATCCGGCTTCGAATGCCTTGACATTCAGGTCGAGAAGTTTGGCGGGAATGCGCTTCTTCAGCCCATTTTGCCAGACTTCCCGGCCGATCATCGGGAGGCGCTTCGCGAGGACGCCGAGCAGGACGACGTTCAGGCATTTCGGATTCCCGAGCGACTGGGCGGCGCCGAGAGCATCGACGGCCGAAACGTCGGCGGGAAAAGCCTTGATGCTTTCGGCGATACCGGACGGATACACGCCGTCGCCTGCCGAAACCGACATCGGTAGGATTTTCTGGGTGTTCATAAGCACGATGCCGCCGGGCTTGAGAAACTCGCCCCACCGCAGGGCTTCGAGCTGCTCGAACGCGAGCAGGATGTCTGCCTCGCCGCGCCGGATCAGGGGCGAGGCGATCGCCGGCCCGAACCGCACATGGCTGACGACGCTTCCGCCGCGCTGGGCCATCCCGTGAACCTCGGATTTCTTCACATCGAAGCCGGCTTCCATGGCGCATTCAGCCAGCAGATTGCTGGCGAGCAACGTTCCCTGGCCGCCGACGCCGCAGAGCAGAATGTTCGTGATCGTCATCGTCAGGCTCCTTTCGCCTGGGTGATCGCACCGGGCCGGCAGGTCTTGGCGCACAGGCCGCAGTGCACGCACAGCGTCGCGTTGATGAGGGTCTTGCCGTCGGAGGGATCGCGTTCGATGGCCGGACAGCCGAGTTTCCAGCACTGGCCGCATTTGACGCACTTTGCGCGGTCGATCGATACTATATGCCGCTCGGGCTTGTATCCCTTGAGCAGTATGCAGGGGCGGCGGGTGATGATGACCGTCGGCTCGTCCTTCGCGAGCGCCGCCTTGATCTGCTCCTCGAGCGTCTTCAGATCGAACGGGTCGACGTCGACGACGGAGGAGACGCCCGTCGCCTCGCACATCTTTTTCAGGTCGAGCGCTTTCGTCGGCTTGCCCTTGAGGGTCATGCCGCTGGCCGGGTTGGGCTGGTGGCCGGTCATTGCCGTGATCGAGTTATCCAGCACCATCGTGAGGTGACGGCCCTGGTTGTACACCGTGTCGATCAGGCCGGTGATGCCGGAGTGCATGAAGGTCGACTCGCCGAGCACGGCGACCAGCTTGCCGTGAATTTTGTCCTTCATGGCTTTCTCGATGCCGAGCGCGTTCGTGACTGAAGCGCCCATGCAGACGATCGTGTGAATCGCGTTGTGCGGCGGAAAGGCGCCGAGGCTGTAGCAACCGATGTCGCCGGTGACCGTGCAGTTCAGCTTCCGGAGCGTGAAGAACACACCGCGGTGCGGACAGCCCGGGCACAGGACCGGCGGCCGCTGGGGAATCGCGACGCCGGGCTGTTTCACGCGGGCCGGTGGTTTCGCCGCGACGAACTCGGAAAGCGACTCTTGGAGAATGTCGGGATTCAGCTCGCCGCAGATCGGGATGCGGTCCTTGCCGATGCAGGCGATGCCGAGCGCGCGGACCTGCTCCTCGATGATCGGTTCGTTCTCTTCTATAACGATAACTTTTTTAACCGTCGTCGCGAACTTCCGGACGAGTTCGGCCGGGAACGGGTTCGTGAAACCGAGTTTCAGATACGAGGCGTTCGGGAACACCTCGCGGGCATGGGTGTAGCTGATGCCCGAGGTGATGATGCCGATCGCCGGGTCACCCGGTTCGATACGGTTCCAGGGGCAGCTCGCGCCCCACGCGGCCAGTTTCGTCATCCGCTCCTCCACCTTCACGTGAAGGCGGCGGGCATTGTGCGGCAGGACGCAGTATTTGGCCATGTCGCGAACGAACTCGCGGGCCGGCGCCTCGCTTCTCGCGCCGAGCTCGACGACGCCCTCGGAATGCGAGATGCGGGTGGTGGTGCGCAGCATCACCGGCGTATCGTGCTCTTCGGAAAGCGCATACGCGGCGACCGTCATGTCATGCGCTTCCTGGCTCGTACTCGGCTCGAACAGGGGGAGCTTGGCCGCGCGTGCGTAATGCCGGTTGTCCTGCTCGTTCTGCGAACTGTGCATGCCTGGGTCGTCGGCCGTGACGATGACCAGGCCAGCGTTGATGCCGGTGTAGGCGACCGTGAACAGCGGGTCGGCGGCGACGTTCAGGCCGACGTGCTTCTGGGCGCAGATCGTGCGGGCCCCGCCGTACGCGGCCCCGATCGCCGTTTCCATGGCCGTCTTTTCGTTGACAGACCACTGGGCGTCGATCTCGTCGTAGCCGCCGCAGAACTCGAGAATCTCGGTGGACGGCGTGCCGGGATAGGCCGCGGCGAACCGCACACCCGCCTCCCATGCGCCGCGAGCGATCGCGGCGTTTCCCGACAGGAAGGCCCTTTCCTTGGAACCAGTCTTCATCTCTTTTTTCTCCTCAGGCCCGTCACGCGAAACAGGGCGCTCTAGTTCGGGCGCTCCGCCGCGCGCAGGCATGTGATGCGAGCGTCGCGATTATAACACATTTTCGGGAGTTGGCTTTTTTCCGTCGCCCCTGTATCATCCCTGCATCATCACCAGACGCAGGGAGTGGCAACATGAATGTTCTCGTCACCGGAGCCGCCGGATTCATCGGATACCACGTCGGCGAAAAACTGCTTGCCCGTGGCGACACCGTCGTCGGCTTCGACAACGTCAACGACTACTACGAGGTCTCCCTGAAAGAAGCCCGCCTTGCCAGACTGACCGGAAAACCAGGCTTCCGCTTCGTCCGGGCCGACCTGGCCGACAAGGCCGCTGTCGACCGCTTGTTTGCGGAATGCCGCTTCGACCGGGTCATCCACCTCGCGGCCCAGGCCGGTGTCCGGTACAGCCTCGAACACCCCGAAGCCTACGTCGAGGCGAACCTGGTCGGCTTCGTGAACATCCTCGAAGCCTGTCGGCATGCGAAGGTCCCGCACCTCGCCTACGCCTCGTCGAGCTCGGTCTACGGCGCCAACACGCGCATGCCGTTCTCGGTCCACCACAACGTCGACCACCCCGTCTCCCTGTATGCCGCGACGAAGAAGGCCAACGAGCTGATGGCCCATACCTATTCGCATCTGTTCCGGCTTCCGACGACCGGCCTGCGGTTCTTCACCGTCTACGGCCCCTGGGGCCGGCCCGACATGGCTCTGTTCGGCTTCACGAAGAAGATCCTGGCCGGCCAGCCGATCGAAGTGTTCAACCACGGGAAGATGCGGCGCGACTTCACCTACATCGACGACATCGTCGAGGGCGTGGTTCGCGTCTCAGACCGCATCCCGGAACCGGACCCCTCCTGGTCGGGCGAACAGCCCGATCCGGGAACCAGCCTCGCTCCATACCGCGTCTACAACATCGGGAACCACCGACCCGTCGAACTGCTCGAATTCATCGGCATCATCGAGAAAAAACTCGGCCGCACCGCCGAGAAGAAGCTGATGCCCATCCAGCCCGGCGACGTGCCCGCGACGTATGCCGACGTCGCCGATCTCCAGCGGGACGTCGGCTTCGCTCCGGCGACGCCGCTCGAGGTCGGAATCGGCCGGTTCATCGATTGGTATAGAGAATACTATAAAATCTGATGGGTCCTGCAAGATGAAACCCGCCCGTTCGTCCTGGACTTGCCGACGTCTGTCCCGAGTCTGAAGCAGGGGGCGGGAGCCTCTCGTCCTTCGCCGGATACGGCGCGAACGGGTGTGACACGATGGCTTTCACTATGCGGGAATCGATACAAATCCCGACCAAAACGAAGCCCCCGGACGGCTTGCCGCTCGGGGGCTTCGTGCGCAGGGCTTCGATCGGGGCTATGCCACGAGATTTTCGCGGTAGAAGTTTTCCCAGAGTTCCTTTTCCTCGTTCAGGGTCATGAGGGCGAGATGGTCCGTCGCGAGCTTCGCGGCGAGGTCGATCAGCGGCATCGTGGCGGCAGCCGCGTCGGGAAGCTGGATGAACATCACGCCGAGCATGCGGGCGCCCTGAGTCATCGGAAAAGCGATCAGAATCGACGAGTCGATCTGGTCCTTCACGGAGGCCTTGTGGGCGGGATTGGTCTGGAGGGCCCTGAAAACCCGTTCCTCGACCGAGCGCATTTCATACTTGCGGCTGGTGTCCAGGCGGGCCAGCGGCTGGATCATGCCGTCGGTATGGACGCGGAACATCGAGACGTCGGATGCGTTCGTGAGCTTGCCGAGGGATTTGCTGAAACTCTGGAACGGGAGTTCGCCCTTGCCGGGCGACAGACGCATGAGGTCCATCAGGCCGGTGATCTGTGCGTCGAGGGTCACGATCGTCGCTTTCAGCCCCTGGCGCTGGACGGCCTCGGCCTGGGTGGTGATGGCGTGCTTGAGGGCGATTGCCGTCTGAGACAGGTAGTAGGTCAGAAGCGAGATCATCTTTTCGGGGTTTTCCTCGGCGCCGAACCGGTCGAACATCATCATGCCGAGCAGTTCCGACTCGTGCCGCACCGGGATGTAGGCGACCATGCGCTGGACCGGGCCGTTCGAGATCTCGAGCGTCGCGGATTTTTCCGGATGGATTTCCGCCTTGATGATGACCGGCTGGCCGTCGATGATGACCGGCTCGAGGATTTTCGGGTTCTTGCGCGGCACGTCGAGCAGGCTGGGTGAGGCTTTCCGGGTGTCGAGGATCTCGTTGAGGCGGTTCGGCGCGTTCGACGACAGGAAGATGTGCAGGCAGGCGTCGTCGAGTTTGAACAGTGCCTTGGTCCGGCGCTCGATCATCGAGACGAGCGTGTCGAGCTGGTTGCAGTTCTTCAGCAGCTCGGTGACCTCTTCCAGGATCATCTGCTTGTAGGTGAGGTCGACCGTGAGAGCGTCATTCGATGATTTGACGCAGGCCAATTCGGCTTTCAGGGCCGAGATGTGATTGTCCTGTTCCGACCGTTTGTTCTCGAGGAGCCGGAGTCTGTCGGTGAGATCGTCGATTTCCTGCGAGCGCTCGTTGGCCTGTTTCAGGCTCTTCATCAGCTGCTGGTTGATCTCCTTGCCGTCCAGGACCGATTTTTCGAGGTCGAGGCGGGTTGTGTCCAGGGCCTGCTTCAATTCGTCGACGCGCGCCTTGAGGAAGATCGGTTCGGTCAGATCATCGGCGATCAGCAGGATCATGGGCTGGTGCTCGTTTCCCGCCATCGGCACGAGGCGGCACGAAACGGTGTGGATGTTTCCCTCACCCGACTGGATGCGGATTCGTTCGATTTCCTTCACGCGGCCGCCGGTCAGGACCGACTGCATGACGTATCCCATGCCATACTGCCGGAACGCGGGAATCGCGTCCAGGATGTTCCGGCCGGTCAAATCGTTCGCGAACAGGCCGGAAGCCCCCCGACGGTATTTCACGACGCTCCCCTCGGAGTTGAGAATGAACCAGGCCGTAGATATATTTTCAGCGATATTGTTTTCGGCGATCCCGTCGAGGCGGCTCTGGTCGAGAAGCCGCTGGAGAAAGTAGATGCGCTCCTTGAAGATGGCGGTCAGGTTGTGCGCGAGATACGTAGTGCCGAGAAACGCGACGACCATGACGGCGTAGCTTGCGACCGCCCAGCCGAGCGACATGCTCAGGTCGCCAAACTCGGGACCATAGAACTTGATATGCATCAGAACCTTGAAGTGGACGAGCAGACACAGCACGAAATAGGCGCTGCCGGTCAGACCGGCATAGACCGCACCCTTGTAGAAGCCCATCACCGCGCCGGCAACGATGATCGGTATCACGGCCAGGATCATCAGCGGGCTTTCGGGGGAGCCGGTGTAGCGGACGAACAGGGTGATCATCAGCAGGTCGACGATCACCTGGGTGTGCATGACGTTGTCGAGGGACAGCAGGTTGAACCGGACGCCCCTGAACAGTTCGAGCACCATCAGATACATCGTGGTGACGAGCCTGAACAGCAGGCGCGGCAGGATCGTGACCGCACGCGGTCCGGCCGTCTTGATCTCGCCGAGATGCCTGATCAGAAGGAGATTCAGCAGCCGGCGAAGCGCCGGAACGCCGTGGCGAAGACCAACCTGGCGGGTCAGGACGGAAATGTGGACCGTGAAATAGATGTTCAGGCAGGCGAGGAGGCAGCAGAGAACATAGATGGGAGCGATCTGGAAGCTCATTCCCAGAAGTCTGGTCGACAGCAGCGCAAAACCGAAAAGAATCGGTATGGCGGCCCATCTCAAGGTGACGAGACCCTGCGCGATCTGGAGTTCTCTCAGTCCTGAACGGTTGGGTTGTTCCACGGGTGTCCTCCTGCATGCCTGACGGACAGAACATGTCCGTTATCATGTATCGGCACGGGACGACAAAATAACGAGAGAAAATCGGACTTGAGGGAAAGATGCGGAAATAGCGGCAGTCAGACGCCGAAATGAGGGCGTTCAGCCTGGGAGTCCGGATATCACCGGATCTGGAGGAGTTTCTCCACCTCGCTCAGGTTGCGGATGGAAATGCCGGCACCGCCGAGCTTGGCGAGGAAACGCGCCAGCCCGCTCTGGGAGGCAGTGCAGAGTTTCCAACGCCCGCGGAGCTGGTTGACGTCGGAGGACTTTGCCTTCACCAGCTGCTTCAGGCTTTCGGGCGTCAGGGGAAGACTTGCCGACTCGGTTGCCTCGACGATCGGCCATGCCTCATGGACCCGGTTTAGCAGACGATACGGCGGATATGCGCCGACCACGGCGAGGTGGATGGTCATACTCGCAGAAGAGCTGTCGGAGGCGCCGGGGTATTCCGGCTGGAAACATGCTGAAAGATCGGAACGGATCGCCGTGAGGGTCGAAGACATCTCCGAGAACGGCATGCTCCAGGCGATGAGCGTTTCGCTTCCGGTCTGCTCGATGAGCTGGAGCGAAGGGATGCTGTCATCCTCGAGGAGCTTGTTGAGCGACGACAGCTGTTCGGGCATGCTCGCGAGCGGGGCTTTGATCAGAAGCGCGGCATCGACGAACTCGCGGTTCTCGACCGCCGTGCCGGTGATGTTGGCTATCACGATTTCCGGGCGGGTTGTCCGCTCGATCATGAACTGGTTCAGCGTTTCATCTGGGAAGATGAGTATGAGCCGGCTGCTGGTCGGGGGAACGAACCGAATGGTGGGGCGTTCCGGGAGGTTCCAGGCGTTTCTTTTCGCCTGCGCGGCGATGAGGGCCGATTTGGCGAGGTCGCGGCGATCGAAGGAGATCAGCTCCACCGAGGCGGACGCGAAGCCCGTCCAACGGGGATCGTTGGCGCGGGGAGATGTGCGGTCTCTGAGGAAGGAGTCGATGATGCGTTCCCGCTGATCGATTTCGTGGATGGCCGCCGAAGCGACGAGGACGAGGACCGTGCGGGTCGGGAGGTCCCAGACGTCGAAGGCGGTGGTTCCCTGGGGGAAGTTCGGCAGGGCGACGAACGACTCGCCTATATACCGTGCCGTGAAATGCGCGTCGGGTGTGGATGGTTCCCAGGTCAGGACACGGGCGACGGCCGCGGAAGCGCCGGAGTAGCGGAGGAAATCCCGGGGCGGGGCCAGTGGGCTGGCATCACCGGGCAGGATGGTCGACAGTCTCGATTCCAGTCTGAACTGGGCTTCGGCGAGCGGGCCGTCGATCCAGAGTGATGCCTTTGCCTCGTTGTCATGGTATTCGCCGATGGCCGTGGCGAGCAGGAGCTCGTTGAGCTGCGGATGAGCCGGCGGGGTGAGGGGCTGTCTCAGGCCGGCCGTGATCTGGTCGAACAGGCTGCCGAGCAGGGCTTCGGCTTCCTGAGCCGCTTGCGGAAGGAGCATGACGAGATGCGCCGCCGTCGGGGTTTCGATGAGGCGCCATTCGCCGCCGGCCATACGCATCTGCTCCGCGAAGGAACTCGTGCCGCCGGCCTTGCATACGCCGAGAAGCAGTTGGGAGATGTTTCGGGGCGAGGCCACGCCGTTGACCGTTCGGGTGGGTACACTCACTACAGCCCGACTGATCGCTTCGGGGATCAGGGCCGAAGCAGCCGAACTGCAGGCAAACAACAGAATCCCCAGCAGCCATACCTGCGCCTGCCGGGAAAATGTCCGAAGAAACTGCTCACGGGAAAGCGTTTTCATTTTCGGTGGGTATTATACGATACCACCATGGTCGAAGGTCAACACAAAAAGGGCGGTGAGATAATTTTTCGATATCGTCGTGTTGCGAAAGTTGCGAGAGGACGAGAGGAACGGTTACCCTTGTCTCCGTTGAAGCCTGCAGAATGACTACCCCCGTTCGCCCTGAGCCTGTTCGAAGGGCGGGTATCTCTCGTGCTTCGACGGGCTCGACACGAAGCGGGAACGCGACATTGGCTTTTGGTATGCAGGCATCGACAACGTGATACCAGAGGGAATGATGGACTCCTACCGGATTCTAATGGGTGAATGCGGGGCCGCGCTGATAATGAGCGCAGTGTTCATGGCCATTTTCGGAATCGCCGAACTGCTTCGCGGTTTCGACCTCGCACCGCAGGAAATGACCAGAAAATTCGTGCACCTCGGCGCCGGCCTCGTTTCGCTGAGTTTCGCCTATGTGTTCAAATCACCGATCACCCTGCTGATCATGCTGTTGGGGTTTGTCGCGGTCATGACTCTCGGAAAGCGCTGGCACCTGATGACGGCGGTTCACGGCGTCGAGCGCCGGTCGGCCGGCGACCTTCTGCACCCCCTCGCGATTTTCATCACGTATCTCTTCGCCGCCAGATTCGACAAGCCGCATTTCTACGCGATCGCTATCGCCGTCCTCTCGGTCTCGGATTCACTCGCGGCCGTCATCGGAAAATCCTACGGGTTCAAGCTGTACGAAGTCGAGGAAGACCGGAAGAGCATCGAAGGCTCGATCATCTTCTTCCTGTCGACGTTTCTGATCGTCCATCTCACCCTGTTGCTGGCGACGGACATCGATCGCACGGGAAGCGTTCTTGCGGCCCTTCTGATCGCCGTTCTGGCCACCGCCTTCGAGGCCGTCGCGCTTGACGGGGCAGACAATCTGGTCGTGCCCGTCGGCACCCTGTTCGTGCTGATGAAAATCACACGGCAGTCGATTCCCGAGATGGCGTTCCAGAACTGCCTCATGGGCATCATCTATTTCACGACGCACCTTGTCGCGCGGCCTTCGGGAAAGCTCGGTTCGTCAGGTATCATCGGCATCGCGCTCGCCGGATACGCCGCCTGGAGCCTCGTCACCTGGGATTGGTACATCCCCATTTTGACGGCGACGGTTCTTCTGTCCTGGGTCGAAGTCTTCCTCGAACGTCCCGGCCAATATACTGAACTGCATCGCATCAGGCCGGTCTTTTATACCTTCATCACGTCGTTTCTCTGGGTCCTCGGAGCGAACATGGAGTTCGGCACCGGCACGGATCATCTCTACGTGGTTCCTTACCTGGTCAGCATTGCAGGCAATCTGAGCGTCAGATGGTCCTGGTATCAACGGACGCATCCTGACGGACGCGGCTCGAAGCTTCCCCGGCGC
>JAKJFL010000417.1:0-3706 GCA_022704935.1 Candidatus Rifleibacteriota bacterium | reverse complement strand
CCCCGGATGCCGGCGCATCGCCCGGCACCGCCGGAGCTTCCACCGCGCTCTATCCCCCGGAATTGTCCGACCTGGCCTATTTCGATCTGAGCGAAACCGAACAGGGCAAACTTGTCGAAGCGCACCAGCAGGGAATTCAGTCGTATCTCCTCAAGGTTTCCCTCGTCCCGGATTGCCTTCTGAAAGGGCCGCGCATCTTCATGATCCTGCGCACGCTCGAGGCGCAGGCGTGCACCATTCTGAAATCAATCCCCTCCGTGAAAGATCTCGAGAATGAGAAGTTCGACAGAGCCTTCATGATGGTCATCACGACAAGCTCCCCTGAAAAGACCGTCACGGACGAGATCGAGTCCGTCTCCGAGGTGGAGAAAGCCGAGTTGTTCTCGATTCCCGGGGCCGGAGCGGCTCCCGAAGCCGCCTTTCCCGAAGAATCCCCGCCCCAGCCCGAGCCTGAGCCGGAACCTGAGCCTGAGCCGGAACCCGAACTCCCGCACGAACCTGAGCCGAGCCTGCCTCCCGAACAGGAACCAGAGCCGGAACCCGAGCCGGAATCCATACAGCCGGTCGAGCAGGCGCAGCCGCTTCCGCCGGCCCCCTCGCCTGCGCGCCAGCCACGGCAACTCGCTCCCTCGCGCGAGCGGCCGAGGCAGACCGCTCAGCCCGCGCCGGTTCCGCCGCCTGTAAAACAGACTCCCAGACAGCCCGCGAAGCCGCAGGCACAAGAAGTTTTCCAGCCCCCGGACGAGCCCGGCTCCTTCCAGGGCGGAGGGAACAACGATTCGAATGACGAAGACCTCGACTCCCAGAAGGAAGTCGTCGAACTAGTCCAGCTGGTCAGCTTCCAGATGGCCGGCGAAACGTATGCTCTGGGAATCAAACAGGTGGAAGGCATCATCAACATGCTGCCGATGACCCGGGTCCCGAAATCGCCGGCCCATATCGAGGGCGTCATCAATCTCCGCGGTGAGATATTACCCGTTATAAATTTGAGACGTCGTCTCAAGCTGACCGAGAAGGCGGACATTCGCGAAGACCAGATCATGATCCTCTCGTTCGAGCGGGAAAAGGTCAAGGTCGGTTTTTTGGTCGACCGCGTCCAGGAAGTCCTGCGACTGCCGCAGACATCGATCGAGCCGCCCTCTCACGTGAGCGAAGGGGTGAACGTCGAGCATCTGCGAGGCGTGGGCAAACTCGGCAACAAGATCATCATCCTGCTGAACGCTGAGAAGATCGTCTTCGGCTGACCTCAACCGTTGGCGGTTTTCGCCATGATGCGCTTGGCCGAGTTGCGGACCATGTCGTTTCCGTCCTCGATCAGCGTTTCGGCCAGCCTGTAGAGATTCGGCAGAGGAAGCTTCCCCAGCGCCTCGATCGCGTTCAGCCGGTTGAACCATTCCCCGTCCCGCAGGAACGGCTCGATGGCTGGCGCCGCTTCGGCAAAACCCAGATCGCCGATCGCATCGAGTGAGAACACGAGCATCGAACGGTCGGAAAGGGTTTTCACCATCGGTTCGAGCAGCCTCCGGTCGTGAATCTGGCCCATGACCCGGATGAGATTCACCTTCAGATCGCGATTCCCGGTGTTCAGCTGGCCGATCATATAGGGGATGTCGAGATGGCCGACCTTCGAAAGCGCCTCGATCGTTCCGCTCCTGACCTGCACCGATGGATCGATGAGCGAGCGCACCAGGGGGGGGACGGCATTCGGGGCTTTCGCCTGGCCGAGCGCCTCGACGATGCGCTTCCGCAGAAACCATTCCGGGTGCGAAAGATGCCTTTCGAGAACGTCGACGGCTTCTTTCGTGCCGACACGTCCTAGACCTTTCACTCCGTACAGCCCCAGGCCAAGCGGGTCCTTTTCGAGAGCGGCGACGAAGTGAGGAAACGCCTGAACGGTGCCGGCCTCGGCGAAGAACTTGAGAACCCAGCCCTGGCGGTCGATTCCGAGGCGGCCGTATTCTTTCAGCAGTTCGGGGGAAAGCAGGTCGGCGACCGGAGCAAGCACTTTTTCGGCGGCGGCGAGCTTCACTTCATCGGGGCATTTCAGCAGCAGATCCGTCAGCGCCTTGTGCGCGGCAGGTGTTCCGAACGTCATGAGCGCCTTGATCGCAGCGATCGAGACGGGAATATGCTTCGAAGAAAGCGCCTGGATGAGCGGTTCGACGGCAAGCTGGTGGCGGAGTTCCGCCAGGATCAGGGCGGCCCAGACAAACCGGTCGGGGCGCTTTTCATCGAGTTCGCCGATAAGGGCGGCGGGGGCGGATTCCCTCAAAGGGCCTTTGAACAGGTCGGCGACGAGCGACTTCGCGATCGCGTTCGAGCCGTCGAACGCCTGCAGAAGGACCGGAACGGACTCGGTCATGTTCTGCCGGATCTGCGGAAGGACACGCTCGGCGAACGTCTCGGGAGCGGCATACGCCTTTTCGAGCAGTTCGGCGGTCGCCCGCCCGTTTGTCTGTGCCCCGGTCATGGTTCAGTTCGTGACCTTGGGGGTGGCCTCGTATTTCTCGAGGGTGAACTGCTCGCAGCCGATATCCTTGCCGTTGGCGGTGAATTCAAACCGGTAGGTGCCGGATTCGGGAAATTCGAAGTTTTCGAGGACGATCATCGAACGCGCGGTCAGGCCTGCCTGGCCCTCGATGCTGGCTGCAAGCGGTTTCGGCAGCAACGGAGCGCCGGACGGCTTGACGATGTTGATGCCGACGTCCCACTTGCCGATCACTTCTTCCCATTCGATGAAGAGGCAGAGCTTGAGAAACTTGAAGGGAAAGCGCGTCACGAAGAGTTTCGAGGCGAGCACGCCCATCAGGCTCACCCTACCGTTCACTTCCTGGCGGATATCCTCGCAGATCAGTACGCTTCTGTATTTGAGCTCGCTCATCGTTCATCGCATCCTTTGCTGACAAGTTGAAGGGCATCGTTTCGTGCCCCGTATGCTACCACACCCCCAGCCTCTCCGCCATACTCCCAAAGCCGGAGCATGAGTTTTCACAACACCTGAAGGCCAGAGATACAAAGTCCGTTTTACCACCGAGGTGCAGAGGAAGAAGTGAGATGAAAAAGAGAAGCGGTGAATACTTCGAATTTCAACATACACAGGACACGAAGAGCATTGAGATCTCACAGAGAGAAATAATCTCTGCGAAACCTCTGTGGTCATCGTGTTCTCGGTGGTTCGTCGTTGGAAGCGAGTGGATTTACGACGCGGCGGCGGTCGAGGAAGGTTTTGAGGATGAGGGCAGCCGAGACGGCGTCGCGGATCTCGCGGCGCTTTTCGCGGCGCATGCCGGACTCGATCAGGCTGGTCACCGCCATGTTCGTGGTGAACCGTTCGTCGATGAACTCGATCGGCACCCTTATCAGCGGCTGAAGCCGCTCGACGAAAGCTCTGACGATGCGCGACGCCTCGCCGTGCTCTTCGCCATCGAGCGAGAGGGGCAGCCCCACGACGAGGCCGTCAGCCTCTTCGCTCTCGACCAGCCGGGCAATCGCTGCCGGGGCATCTTTTCCGGCCGGCACGACCGAGTGCGGAGAAGCGGCGATCTCGAGCCGATCGCAGCTCGCCACTCCGATACGCTTACTGCCCACATCCAGGGCTATGAATTTCATGTGTCTCCCCCCCCTGCGCGCCGCCGAGTGCGAAGAGCGTCCGCGCTCATCGGAAGTCGAATCTTCAATATCGTTCGTTATATGCTGAAGGGGCGGG
>JAKJFL010000416.1:0-3712 GCA_022704935.1 Candidatus Rifleibacteriota bacterium | reverse complement strand
AACGTTTTCTTATCGGGTCCTGAAGAACGGGCCCACCGTTCCCCCTGAGTTCGTCGAAGCCTGTCTTGAGCCTCCCGAAGGAGGCAAGAGCCTCTCTAGCTTCGCGAACGGGTACGCGAAATTGGCTTTTATCAGGCCTGAATCAATCTGTAATTGAATCAGGCACTCACGACGTTCTGCCTGTTGAAATAGGCCAACGCACGGTCATGGTCGCCGTCCATGACCACCGACATCGTCGCCCCGTCCGCCACCCCGGGAATATGGATCACACGCACGACGGAATCGAGTATTTTCGTCACGCCCCGGCTCACGAAGCGCTTCAGAGCATTCGGTGAATTTCTGAAAAACTCCTCGTTGAAGAGGTTGCCGCTCTCGTCTGGATACAACGGAAGATACCGGATGTTCGCCTCGACGAGGTCCTGGAAGAAATGCGTTCCGAAGGAGAGATCCGGTGTGTATCCGTGCTTGCGCCGGGCGATCTCGATCATCATGGCGGCGTTGTTGATGTCGCTGTAGCCGACCTTGACGCCGAGTTTCACGTCGCCCCGACTGCCCCAGCGGCCAGGCCCCATCAGGATGAACTTCCGCTCTGGAAGCCGCTGATTCAGCTCGCTGACCAGGTGCCCGACCTCGAGCATCTCGTCGAGTGTCGCAAGACTGTCGTAGCCGGTAGGGTCGACATACACCACATACTCGATGCCGTGCAGAACGGCAGAGGTGACATGCCTGGTCGCCGTAAACAGCCTGTCTTCGTGAAGAACATCGTTCGGCATCTGGATCGAAACGTTTCCGTCCGCCTGGCACTGAGGGCGACACTGGAGCAGATACAGGGTATGCTGGTCCTCCCCGGCGGCGAATTCGATATCGACCGGCCAGCCGAGGGCCTCTTTCAGAATCCGGAGTATGTCCTTGATCTCCTGAAGGAACGGCGTGTTCCGAAGGAGATTTTCGAACGTGAGAACAGGTGTTCCGGTCTTGAGATTCGTAAGGTTGCCGATCGGCGGGTACAGTTGCCCTTCTTCATACATCGAGATCAGGTAGGAGAGCATCGGGATTTCCGAACCGAAATCACGCATGACCTGTTCGAAGCTGATGGTCTCGAACCGGCTCGTCTCGAGGTTCAGCACATCGATGCTTTTCTGCGCATAGCGTAACATAGCGTCTGGTGTAATATTCACGCGCAGCCCCGGCTGGCCGGGGCAGATCAGCATCGGGAAATCCTCGCCCATGCGGTCGACCGCACGAGTGCCTAGGCCGGCGACGAGCCGCACGATCCCATCCTCGCGCCTGATGCGGGGTGACCACCGGAACTCGTTGTAACTGAACGCGACCCCGGCGAAGGCCGGGAACCAGTAGTTGCCGACCTGCCTGCCGACGACCTGCTGGATCATGATGCCCATTTCCTCGTTGAAGTCGAGCAGGCCGCGTTCGCGTCGATATTCGATCGGGTCCGGGCCGAAGGTACTGGCATACACCTCGACGATCGCATCCATCAGGGCTTCGAGGCGCTCCTTCTTCGTACCTTGGTTCGCGACGAACAGGCTCTTGTATTTCCCGGCGAAGGCGGACCCCTTCGTGTCTTCGAGCAGGCTTGAAGACCGAACGATCAGCGGCGTCTCCCCAAAATCCTCGAGCGCCATGGTCAGCCCCGACACGATTTCCGGGGGCAGGCTCGAGTTCTTGAAAATCTGTCCGACATACGCGTATTCCTGCCGGATTTCTGCCGGATCGCGGTATTTGATCGTCGGCATCTCCTCGAGGGCGTTGTAATGCAGAAAGTCGAGCACGCCGTCCGAGGTGATGTACCATGTTTTCGGCACGGACAGGTTGCGAAGGCCGATGTTGTGTGCCTTCGCCGCCATGAGAATCTTCGCCGCCCGAAACAGGCCGGCGGCCTTTCCACCCAGTTTGCCGTTGCCCTGCGACGGTCCGATCACCCGCGTCATCAGGTGCGCGAAGTCGTTGACCGAGACGTAATGCTTCAGGGTGTTGATGTATTCGAGGTCTTCGCTGAAGAACCGCCTCACGAGCGCGACCCGGATTCCGATACGCTCCTCGCGAGAGAGATGCTTCTGCGCGCCTGGTTTGAGACAGTATCGGTGCAGGGCCTCGCTGATTTCGGCAAGCGAAACGTCGCGCTTCTCGGCGGCCATCGAGAGGAAGCGGAACTGTTCCTGCTTCATCCAGAGGCTCATCATGCGGGAAATGTCCTGCGCGGAGAGTTCCTGCTCGGCGATGATGAAGGTCTCGTCGATCAGCTCGTCGAGAAGCGACGAGTTCAGACGGGGCATCGGCTGGTTGTCGAACGTGCCGGTCGCGGTCTGGTAGTCGCTCTGCGTAACGTTGAGCCGCTGCAGCAACTGTTCGACCTTCGTGACGTTCCGCTTGAACAGGTAATTCATCATCTTTCGGCCGAGCCGGTTCAGCAGAGACGGGTTCGTCTCGCGCAGCAGGTCGACTATGACCTTCCATTCGGGTTTCTGTTCTTTCACCGTGTTCATGATCGACTCCTGAAATGAGGAATGATGCGCCGTCATATATCCTGTCCGCCCGGATTTTCGGCAATGTGCGGCCGGATGAACGCCGCAAGAGGCTGTTGAAACAGCATGGAAACGACGACCGGCACGATCGTCAGCGTCGGGAAATGGCCGAGCGCGATGACAAGGCCGGCGCTGAGATTGCGGATTCCGACCGAGTAGGTTACGGCGGCAGTCGTTTTCCGGTCGTAACCGAGTTTTCGCGGAACAAGGGCACCGGCGACATAGCCGAATGCGACGACGAGCAGGATGACCGCGAGCAGGAAGCCCAGGCTGATATCCAGCGTCACGATGGTCTGGCGAGTCGTGGCGACATTGATGGCGACGACCAGCCCCAGAGCGAGGTTCGCAAACGGGCCCAGGAAAGGTTTGACGCGCGGATACAGGGAACCGCCGGAAAGATCGTGCATCGTGAGCCCGACAAGGGAGGGGAGCACGATCATCTTCAGCAGGTCCAGCATGATGGCAGTCAGGTTCAGCTCGATACTCTGCCCGAGAAACAGGAGAATGACAGCCGGGACGACGATCGGGCTCAGGAGCGTGTCGATCGTGACCGCCGCCAGCGCCAGGGCGACATCGCCCCCCGCAAGGCCCGTCCAGATTGCCGACGTCACGCCGATGGGAATCGCGCCGCACAGGACGAAACCGGCGATGATGTCGTCGTGACCCGAATACAGCAGGCGCCCGATCCCCCATCCGAAAAACGTCACGCCGAGGTGAAGCAGGCAGAGAACGACCAGAACCGGCCCCGGGTTCGCCGCGATGCGTCCGATTTCACGCCAGCTGCATTTGAGCGATGTCAGCCAGGTCATGAAGGCGAACAGCGGGGGCACCATCGTCCGTCCGCTCGCGAGGCTCGTATGCGGAGCGAGATACCATCCGGCAACCATGAACAGAAAAACGCATGCGAACAGCCGGTTCTCGAAAAGGGCGTTGAAGCCGTCTCCCCATCGACGCAGGGTTCGAAGCATATCTTGAAGGTGTCTCCCCATGGGCGCGTGCGTCTTCATCCGCCATCCCGCAGCCCGTCGTCATGCCGCCGCTCGAACTAGCCCGGCAAGCCCGGTGCGGTCATCATCCTACCGCACTCGGTTTCCCGGCGCCAGAGGATCGATGATTTTTCCTTCGCCGATCGCTGAAGATCGGTCAGTCGGGTGGTTGGACGTAGCGACGAT
>JAKJFL010000415.1:0-3715 GCA_022704935.1 Candidatus Rifleibacteriota bacterium | reverse complement strand
CGATGTCGTGCATTTCGGCGGGACGTCGATCGGATACAAAGCTGTGGGATGGGCTTGCATTGGCCCCCGCAGTGACGTGTATTCCCCAAAGGACTGCTCCGCGCTGCTGGTGATGCTGTTTCATGGAAACAGCCTCTCGCGTGGGGCTCTGCTCCGGGCGCCGCTCGAAACATCCCTGAATCCTTCTATCCGAAGAAGGATCGAGGGGGTGGGGCGGTGCGATCTTCCGCGTTTCATCGACAGGCCCCGCTGTCTCGCTCTGCTCCAGGCACCGCCTCTGGAATGGCCTGACGAGGCGCTCTGGCAGGGAAGTCGCACCGGTCCTCGTCCGGGGATACGTCCCGTGCCTGCCGTCGTCGCCGATCCTTCGGCGTTGTCCCACCCCTGGCGGAAGGCTTTGCCCTGGTTCGATGTCGGGCTGCTGCTCGTTGCCGCCGGAACGAGCCTCGTCTGCCTGAGGCTGGCGTTGTTCGAATACGCCGTCGGAAGAAGCCTGCGAAGCAGGATCGGCTGGGGATTCGCTTTCGGAGCGATGATCCCGTGCTGCGGGTGCGCCATGATGGCGATGGCTTCGGCAAAGGCCGGCGAAGACCGTCTTCCGCAGATCGCTCTAACGCACATGGCCCGGCAACTCGAACGTCTGGATGAAGGGTTGCGATCCGCTCAGATCATTCGCGCAAAATCCCTCCAGACGTGGAGTGAACGGATCATCTCCGCCGCGGATCGTGGCGAGGGCGTCGAGCCGGCCATGCAGGAGGTCCTTGCGCGAAGTCTCACCAGGACCATTCTTGTGTTTCTCGCCAACGGGAAGGACTGGGGGACGACGTCCTATGAAGATCAGACGTCGGTAACCCCCGTACAACGCCTCATGAAGGGCTTCTCGCAGGATGCGCTCATTCGCCTGGGCTCCTCCGGCGGTGGGGGAGGGAACGAGACGGCGAAGTCCATGCAGGTCACGATCGATCTAGCTCATGCCATCACATCCGAATATCTCGACGAATCCTATATCAAAAAAATCGTCACCTGTTCCCCGCTCTCCGCCGGAAATCCCTTCGGAAATCTCGGCCAGTTCATGAGCGTGCAGTTTTCGCCGGTTCCAGGCGCCGAAATGCGTCCGAAGGGGGTGGTCATGACGTACGGCGGTCTGGATACGATCATAGAACAGTATTTTCTCCGCCTCCTGCGGAACAGCCGTCCAGAGTTTGCCGAGGGGATCGCTTCGTGGAATGTAAAGTATCTGGTATATACTATCAACTCATATAACCCACCGGTCATTTCGGACTTCAATAACGGGTTCGATGACGGACTCTGGAAACAATGGAAGTATCTCGCGGAATCCTGTCTGAGTCAGCGGATGGGGCGAAAGCACGGCATGCTGGCGCGACAACGGGATACGCTGGCTGTCACCAGGTATTTCTCGAACGGAAATCTGATCGGCGTCGCCGTCGCAGAAAAAAACGGCAGGGATTCTGAGACGGGCTGGGTCGGGGCCGTGATAGCCATTGCCGCCGCCTGGTCGGCCGTCACGGTCGCTGCGGCGTTCTTTCTGACGTTGCCGTTCCCTGTGTTCCTCGATGCGACGAGGCTGACGACCGGGGGAGAATATGATTGGCGGATCGCTCTCGACCGACCCGACGAGTTCGGCGACCTGGCCGGCGTTTTCAACGGCATGGCCCGCGGCCTGGCGGAGCGGGCCGGGATGGCGAGATTCGTCTCGGACGGCGTTCTGGCCGCCGTGCGGAAAGCGGATTCCGGGGCTTCGAAGATGGCGGCCGGCGGCGAGAGAATCACGGCAGCTGTTCTGTTTTCGGATATCCGCGGCTTCACGACGCTGTCAGAAATCAACGATCCGGAGGACGTCGTCACCCTGCTGAACGACTACTTCACGCTGATGGAAGAGCCGATAAGGGTTGCGGGGGGCACGATCGAAACATACCTGGGCGACGCGATTCTCGCCGTCTTCCCGCCGGACCCCGCCGGTGAGGCCCCCGAAGCCCGTGCGGTGAACGCCGCGTTCGGCATGCGCGAGGCGCTCGCCCGGTTCAACGGAATGCGGCGACGTGACGGCCTGTTCACGATCGAAACGGGTATCGGTGTGGCGTCAGGAACGCTCCTCTGGGGCCGCCTCGGCGGCGAGGACGGACGGCTGCTTCCCACTCTGATCGGCTCTCCTGCCGACCGTGCCGTCCGATGCGAGGCCGCGACGAAGGGAAGGGGCGGCAGCTGCATCATCGTCGACGAGACAGTCTGGAACAGCCTCGCAGGCCGCTTTCCCGCCGAACAGCTGTCGGCGGACGGAGAGACCCTCCATCTGCTTTCCTGAAGAACCCTGCATCCCTCGTAAGGGCGCTTGCCGCGCCGTTCCTCTTCGGGCAAAACAAAACGCCCCGCTTTAGCGGGGCGTTTTGGGAAAAGGTGTCAGTAGTTTTCCGTCCAGACCTGGAAGTATTCCTGCGGATGCTCACAGGCCGGGCACTGTTTGGGAGCGCTTTCGCCCTCGTGAATGTGACCGCAGTTGCGGCAGATCCAGGAGGTCTTGGCGTCCTTCTTGAACACCTTCTGGTTCTTCACGTTTTCGAGAAGCTTGCGGTACCGGGCCTCATGGTGCTTTTCGACCTTGGCGATCATTCGGAACGCCGTCGCGACGTCCTTGTAGCCTTCCTTCTCGGCGACATCGGCGAACGACTGGTACAGCGACGTCCACTCTTCCTTTTCGCCATCGGCCGCATACTGGAGGTTCTTGGCGGTGTCGGCGAGGGCGACGGGATAGCCGGCCTCGTGAATGGTCACGACCTGCTCGTTCATGCCATGGTGCAGAAGGCGCTTGAGGAATACCTTGGCGTGCTCCTTCTCGTTCTCGGCCGTCTCGATGAAAAAGTCGGCGATCTGCGGCAGACCTTCCTTGCGGGCGACCGACGCGTAGTAGGTGTATCTGTTCCTCGCCTGGGACTCGCCGGCGAAGGCTTTCAGCAGGTTTTCACACGTCTTCGAGTTCTTGAAATCGGACATGGAATCTCTCCTTGATGTTGAAGTGCCCGGGATCCTCCCGGTTTTTCCGAATGGAAACAGGGATACTTTACCCGAAGGAAAAATGGAAGGCAAGTATCGGGGCAGGCGCATCGGTTTTCACGACTGCCGAATCACTCGCGGAGCCCACTGAGGCCGCGGAAACTCCACGGAGAAACGAAAGAATCACCGTGAACATCGTGCTCTCCGGGATTCGCGTCCGGTCTTGCCGAATACGAAGAGAAATTCATCTGCTCGCCTCGTGCAAGTCTCCTTCGAGAAAATAAAATATGATATATAACGTTTTATTTTGAAGGCGCTGGAAGAATCCTGGCGTCGTTCAGAAACTGGAGCACGAGGGACTCGAAGGGCGCGGGCGGGGGGCGGTGTGCCTGAACGTGGCCCGCATCCGGCACGATCATTTCCTTCGCCGTGGGAACGGCGGCCATGAGCCTGTCGTGGTCTTCCCGCGTCGCCCGGGGGTCGAGGCCGTCGTGGATCAGGAGCAGGGGCCGGCCGCCGACCCCTTTGATGCCCTCGACGGGCCGGTTCGATGCGTAGTCGATGCCGCTTCTCCATCGCGCCAGGGCAAACAGCCAGTCGAGCAGAAAACAGTCGGGAATCCCGCCGACCCGCCGGACATCGCGAGCCGCGATTTTCCGGAGCTCGGCGAAACTGGACTCGAGGATGAATGCCCCGACCCGTTCGA
>JAKJFL010000414.1:0-3718 GCA_022704935.1 Candidatus Rifleibacteriota bacterium | reverse complement strand
CGTCGAGAAGTATCCCGGCACGCCGGCGGCCGACAACGCGAAGGCCGGCATCGAGTATCTCGAGAATTTCCACAAGCACGAGGCTGAGTATGTTTCCCCGGACGTGGAGGATCGTAAGCGCCGGGGAGCGGGCCGGTGATCGGCCGCGGCGAAAAGGGCGGAATGACATGAAACAGGCGTTCGAACGGAGACACGGCTTCTCGATCATCGAGGTGCTCCTGGCGATGCTCATCATCGGCGCCGGCGTCGTGCCGGTGCTGTCGCTGTTCCTGACCGGTTCCCGCACCGTCGAGAAGGGCGGATTGCTGCTGTCGGCCACCATCGCGGCACAGAACGTTCTCGACCGCGCGAAGAGCGACGCGTTTCTCTGGGGCAATGTTCCTCTCACACTCGATTTTCCCGACCCCGATCATCCGCAGTTCACTCTGCCGGCCTTCTTCGCGAAAAAATACAACGCGTCCGGAACGCTGATCATCGAGGAGGCCCCGGGGCATACCGTCATCGGCACGGGCGAGAAGGAGACGAACCTCGTCCAGATCAGCGTCATCATCCGCTGGATCGAGAACAAGACCGAACGGTCGACCAGGCTCGTGACGTACCGCGCGAACACGAACTCCTTCGACCTGAAGACGTCAGCGAAATTCTGATGAACCGAGCGGAACGAGTGAAACGCGTCTCGAGGATGACACGCCCGGCAAGCGGTTTTACGCTTATCGAACTTTCTATATCAGCCGTTATTGTGTCGTTGCTCGGCCTCGTTCTCGTTGCCGTCTTCCGCAGCAACCTCGCCACATGGAAATGGGGCCAGGAGCACATGGAATTCAATCAGAAGATCCAGCTTGCGATGAAGCAGGTGTTCACCGACATCAAGCGTATCAATCCGATCGTCCTAACCGACACGCAGGGGAATCTCTGGTTCAAGGGCGAACGCATCGGTGACCTGTATCCGAACGTCATCGAAGTCGTCGACACCGACAAACTGACGGAAAACGGCGGCGAGGAGCTGATCTTCCAGCACACGACCTTCCGCAGGCCCGGCGAGAAAACACAGGTGCGCCTGTTCCTCGAACAGGGGGCCCTCATGCGCGAGACGACGGACCAGAACGGTTCCCGCTCACGCGTCGTGATTTCCGATCGGGTTTCGAACCTGCATTTCGTGCGCAACACGGCCGACATCAACGAGATTTCGGTTTCGATGACCATCGCGGATGACATGAATCCGAAGCTCACCGAGGACCTCGTCTTCGCCGTCCGTCTCGACACCGATCTCGTGTGCGTGAAAGCGAGGGACGGCTCATGATCGACAGACGCGTCTCGAAGCGTGGATTCATCGCATTCTACTCGTTCATCCTGCTTCTCATCCTGGGTATTTTCGGTATCTCCTACTGGGCCGTTTCGCGTCTCTCGACCAGCGGCATCGTCCAGGAGGCAGGCCGTATCCGCGCGAGATGCCTCGCCCAGGCCGGCGTCGAGAAGGTGATGATCAACATCATCAACCAGTATCGGCTGGGAAACCGCAATCTCGGGTATCCCGGCAAGTTCAGCCGCGACCGCACCGACAAGGAATACAACGTCGAGTTCGGGGACGGCTCTTACCGCGTCGAGTCGGTCCAGCCCTACACGGCCCCGGGAAGCAGCAAGGTCATGACGCAGGTGCCGTATTACCAGCGTCAGACGGTCGTCGGAACATACGACATCTGGCGGGTCGTCGTCGTCGGAGAAGTGCCGGAAGGCGCCCAGGCCCGTGTCGAGACGCTTCTCAAGATCATCAGACAGTATGCCCGATACTGACGGATGGAGTCGGGGGGAGGAACAATATGAGAAAGTATAATACTTGTCTGTGGAATCACACCTTCGCTGCGCTTCTCGGTGGGTTGCTGCTCGCTTCCGCCGCTGGCGCCGGGGCGGCGGACAACGGCCCCCAGTTCGCCGGCTTTTCAGCCAAGGTTTCGGGGGACATCTACGGCCAGCCTCGGGTCATCGAAGACATGGACGGGGACGGAAAACAGGACCTGATCTTCGGTGCCACGGACGGCAAGGTGCATGTCTACTCGTCGACCGGCAAGGAGATCATCAGGCCGCCGAACTGGCCGAAGCAGACGGGAGCGCCGATCCTTTCCGACGTGTCGGTCGCCGACCTCGACGGTGACGGAAGTTCCGAGGTCATCGTCAGCTCCCTGAACGGCAAGGTCTACTGCATGGACCGCCGGGGCGTTCAGAAATGGGAAGTGAACACCCGCGGCACGATCCGGCTTTCGTCCCCCGAGGTCGCCGACATCGACGGAACGGGCAACATGTCCGTCTTCATTGGATCGAAAGCGGGCACCGTGAGCCGGATCGACAAGGACGGGCGGTTGATCTGGGAGGTCCCGATGTCGACCTCCGTCTCGTCGCGTGTCGTCGCCGCCGACATCAACGGCGACGGCACCAAGGAGCTCGTCGCGAAGGACGACAACGGGAAGGTCACGATCCTGAACATGCGCGGCTCCGTGGAGAGCGGCTGGCCCCAGTCGACGGTGCCCAACCTGACCTGGCCCTTCGAGGTCGGGGCCGGTGACGTCAACGGCGACGGCATCAAGGAAATCTTCACGACGACTCCTGAAAAAAAGTTTTTGCTATGGAACAGGGACGGCAGTCTCCGGACACAGTTTGGCCTTTCCGACGCATCGCATTCGGCGCCCCGCCTCGCGGACCTGAACGGCGACGGGCATGACGAGTTCGTCATCGGCCAGGCGGACGGCGTGGTGATGGTCTGTGACCGCGAAGGCAAGCCGCTCCCGGGCTGGCCCTTCAAGACGAGACACTCGGTCTATCACACGCCGCAGGTGATCGATGTCGACGGCGACGGCCGGCTCGACGTGGTGTTCACAGCCTGGAACCCCGAAGGCGTCGGAAAACAGGCGGGCTACGTGATGGCCCTGAGTCGCGATGGGAACCCGCTTCCCGGGTATCCGAAATACATCGGAAAATCCATCGCCCCGCTGACGTTCGCCGATCTCGACGACGATGGGTATCTCGAGATGATCGCCGCGGGCGGCATCAACTACACCGACGATCAGCTTCACGTCTTACCGACCGGTGCCCGCGTCCAGATCCGGCTGGCGATTCTCGGCAGCGAGGTGTCTTTCTGATGCGTTCCGCTTCCTTCCCGGCCTGGCGCAAGGCCGTCCTGGCGGCTCTCTGCGCAATTTCGGTCTGCACCGGAAGCGCGTGCGCGCAGGAGGAGGATGACATCCGCGAGTTCCTGACGAAGGGCCAGGTTTGCTACCAGAAACGCGACCTGGCAGGTGCCGCGCTCGAGTTCGAGAACGTGCTGCTCATCGATCCGTCGAATTTCGAGGCATCGATCTGGCTGGCCCAGATCTACGCCGACCAGAAAAACATGTTCAAAGCCCGGCAGATGCTCCAGCAGGCGAAACGGATCATGCCGACGCACGCCCGAGTGATTGCCCTCGAAAAACTGTTCGGTGGAGACAAACCTCGGGTTTCGAAAAAGGAAACCGACCTGGTGATGCACGAGGCGCTGACCCTGCTCGGCTCGGGGACGAACCTGCGGCCGTACGGCCTCGTCGTGCCCGAACGGAAGGTCCGGGCCGTCGGCGTCCAGTCCTCGACGATGGCCGCGTTCGAGGACGTGGAGATTGCGATCGAACCCTCGCTCGGAACCGGACCGGCGAACGTTCCCGCCGGCATCGACGGGTTCGCGAAGGAGGAAGGG
>JAKJFL010000413.1:0-3719 GCA_022704935.1 Candidatus Rifleibacteriota bacterium | reverse complement strand
TCATCGAAATGCCCCGCCGGCATCGAGCCTGCGGGGCGTCGTTCTGCCGAATGAACCTCCCCGTTCTCGAAAAGAACGACGCCCCGCAGGCTCGATGCCGGCGGGGCATTTCGATGATATGGTATATTACCAGATATATGATGCCTGGATGCCGTAGATGTCGAGGCCGGTGGTGACGTCGCCGGCCAGGTTGCCCCGCAAGAGGTTGCCGGGGTCCGTCGCCCGGAGATCGATCGGGGCGTCGTCATACCAGATCCGCATGAATCCGGCGGAAATCACCATGCGGTCCGAGGTGCGGTATTCGGCGCCGAGGGCGACCTGCAGACTGTCGGAGCCTGGAATGCGGGGTGTGCGGCGCGAATCGGGGATCGGGGAGCGGTCGCGGGCCACGCCAAAGCGCCAGGCGAGCCGGGAATTCGGCCGGTAGATCGCGCCGAAAGAGGTGTACCAGACGTCTTTCCAGTCTTCCGCGGTGAAGGAATCGGGCTGCGCGGGGTTGTCGAAGGTGACCCGAAGGCCGCCGTAGCGGTGCCAGAAAGTTTTTGCCGCATCGAGCATCAGGGTCCAGGAGGCGCCGCAGGTGCGATGGTACCCGATGCCGAGAATTTCGGGCGTTGTGAGGCCGGAGCTCGCGCCGGTTTGGGAGAAGATTCCGGTTGCGGCGTTCATCGCGCCGGCCATGCCGGCGGCGTCGAAGCCGAAGCGGCAGTCGCCCTTCAGGGTGTGCCGGACGGCCGAACGATATGAAAGGCCGGCACGTTCCCTGGGGGAAATGTCGCAGATGAGACCCAGGACGAAACCGACGTCGCTAGCATCGCCGGTCATTTCCGCGACGCCGTCCTGGGTTGTCGGCGCGGCACCGGGGATGCCGTTGCCGGCTGCGATCGTTCCGTAATCGACGGCGTTGGTGAGCTTCGCATCGACCGACTGGATGTTCAGCCCGGCGGCGAACAGCCACTTCGAATCGAGCTTTCTGCCTGCAACCGGCATGACCGACAGTGAGCTCATTTCGGAATCGATCGCGTAGTAGCGGCCGACCCAGGTCGGCGTATACTTGGTGCTGAGGCCCCACGGGGCGTTCATGGCAAGGCCGAACCGCCATCCCTTCGAATCGGCGATGGAGGCGTAGATGGCCGGGATCGTGGCCGTGGGCGCTCCGTCTTCTCCGCCGGGATATCCGCCGACCGCCGTGCCGCCGGCCGTCGTGGCGCCTCTGAGGGAAAAACGCACTTCGGGATCGAGCTGCAGCACCGAGACGAGCGCTTCACCAGGCGCGTGGAGCATCAGGGCCGCCGGATTGAAATACATGTCGGCGAGATCGTGCGCTCCAGTGTGTGCCCCCGCAAAGGCGCTCGACAGACCGGTCGTGCCGTGTTCCCGGACCATGTATCCCGCGCCGGTGGCTTTGACGGGCAGGGATGCGATGACGAGAACGAGAAGCGAGATTGACCACCTCTTCAGATCCAGACTCATGGGTTCCTCCGATGGATGATGGAAAAGGGAGTTTCGTTTTTCGTCAGGGATCATAGCTGATAAACAGTGATGCTGGCAAATATCATCGTTGCGAAAATGGAGAAAGTTCCGTTTTTACGAGGGCCGGGAAAAGGCATTTTTCTGGAAACGCCTGAAGCAATGATATGTAATAAAGTATATATAAAACAAAATGGACCGGCTCTGACGAGCCGGTCCCTAGAACATAGGAACGTGGGATGAATATGGTGAAATCAGTCGTGGGAGTGGAACTTCGCCACTGATTCGAACATGCCGCGGGCCTTCCTGCCCATGACGACGCCGATGTGGCCTGCTTCGATCACGAGATCCGTGACCTGACCCGAAACAAGCTGAGACAGACACCGGGAGGACTCGATCGGAACGATATGATCCTTCGATGCCATGACGTTCATGACGGGGATGGAAAGCTTTTCGAGGTCGATCTCGACGCCGTCGAAGTCGAAGCGCCGGTTCCGGATGGCGTTGTCGTGATAGCAGAGCTTCACGTACCCGCGATACGCTTCGCCGGGGACGTTGACGTTGTCGTTCAACCAGGACTCGAGAGCGACGATGCTGTCGGCGGCTTTTGCGTCGAGACTGCTCTCGAATACGTTCTTCCATTTCTGATATCCCGAGAAGGGCTTGATCAGTTGGAAGGATGACTGGAGCATGGCGCAATCGGCATGCCCGAGAACATCGACGAGCGTATCGACGTCGAAGGCTTCCTTGCGCGCCCAGGCCGAGAGAGGACCGGCATCGTGGAAGTTGACGGGGGCGGCGAGCATGATGAGCCGTTCGATGCGGTCCGGGTGGAGCGCGGCGTGGAGGAGCGACATGGTGCCGCCCATGCAGTAGCCGAGCAGCGAGGCTTTTTGCGCGCCGGTATCGCGGCAGGCCTCGCGGACGGCCATGGAGATGAGGTCGTCGACGAAAAATCGGAACGGCAGGTGATCGTGCTGAGGGCCCGGGGTGCCCCAGTCGAGCAGGTAGACCTGGATTCCAGCCTCGCGGAGGTGGCCGGCCAGGGTTGCGGAGGGCATCAGATCCATGATGTAGGCCCGGTTGATGAGAGACGGGACGAGCACCAGCGGCGTTGTGCAAGTGACGGGGGCCGTGCCGCAGTAGCGAAGGAGTTTCATCGTGTCGAACCGGAAAACTTCCTCGATCTTTGTTGCGCCGCGATACGGTTCGTCGTGCGATGCAGACGAGCCGGAGAGGAGCGAGTCGAGGTTCTTCTCGACGATCCGGCCGGCGAGGTCGATGTTGGCGGCCGTCGCTTCGAGAAGCCTGGACGCGCTTTTCGTGAGGGTATCGTTCATCGTCGCCTCCTGTTGGCGATAGAGGATATGGTTTCAGAACCTATCGTGAAATCGGCTTCAGTTCGTCTTGCGGCTGGTGACGGTCTCGGTCTGGACACGGACCTGGCCGGCGATGTCTGCGAGTTGGGTCGTGATCTTGTCGAGATAGACGTTTTGGTCGTAGAGGCGGCGGCTGATCTCGTCGAGTTCGCGCTTGGTGACGAACTGGCAGGTCTCGGCCCACCGGTTGAGGTTCGTTTCCCACATTTTGCGCATATCGAGCCCCTGCTCGAGAGAGCGGGTCATGGTGTTGACGAAGGTCTGCGATTTCGCGAACTCGTCCATCGCCTGGGCGACGCGGTTCTCCCAGAAGGTCTGAATGTCGCGACCGGCCTTGAGATACTCCTGAAACAGTGCTTCCATCGTCATAGCTCCTTTGTCGAATTCCGTGTGGCGTATGAGAAAAAGGATACCTGCATTGCGATAAAATGTCAAAAAAATATTGTGCGTCGCACAAAGACTATCGGAGAAATTCCATTGGAACTTGAATGAGAAGTGACGCATGGCGCAAAAAAACGCCCGGGCAATCACCCGGGCGGCTCGGTCTGATGATGATCAGGCTTTTTTCGCGGCAGGAGACCGTTTTGCCGGCTTCGGCTTTGCCGTCGGCCCGGAGCGGAGCGCGGAGATCTCATCGCGGATCTCGGCGAACTGGTCCTCGAGGTCGAGGAGTTTGGCTTCGACCCGCTGGAGATAGCACAGCATACGGTCGAGTTCAGACTTGGAAGGCATGTTGATCGACGTCAGATACGACTCGATCTGGCTGCCGAGGTGTTTGCGCACATCGAGGGACTGAGACATGACCTGACTCATGGATTTGAGAAACTGCTCGTCCTTCGTCAGGCGCTCGAAGGTGTCGGTCATGGATTT
>JAKJFL010000412.1:0-3734 GCA_022704935.1 Candidatus Rifleibacteriota bacterium | reverse complement strand
CTGGATCGAGCCGGCCAGCTTCTGGTTTCGTTCTGCCGAGAGCACCTGCTGAAGCGTCATCAACTCGTCCAGCCGGCGCGTTTTCTCCGGCTTCAGAATGCGCGGTCTGATTTTGAGTGCCGGGGTCCCGTCTTCGGGGGAATAGGGGAACGCGCCGACCCGGTCGATGGGGTGCTCCTGGACGAACTCGATCAGTTGGGCGAAATCTTCCTCGGTTTCGCCGGGGAAGCCGACGATGAACGTGGTCCTGAGCGTCGCCTTTCGCCAGGTTCGGCGGATGTGACCGATCAGCGATACGAGATGCCGCCGGTCGGTGCCGCGATTCATCAGCGCCAGCATGCGGTCTGAAGCGTGCTGGAAGGGGATGTCGAAATACGGCACGAGTTTGGGCAGGCGATACAGGGCATCGAGCAGTTCGGGGGTGACGCGTGCCGGGTGCAGGTAGTGCAGACGAATCCAGTCGATGCCGGGAATCGTCCCGACTTTTTCAACCAGCTCGGGCAGACGGCAGGCGCCTCCGTGGTCCGTTCCGAACCGCGTCGTATCCTGCGCGACGATGTTGATCTCCTTCGCGCCGGTGGCTGCAAGCCGCTCGGCATCGCGTATGACCTCGGCGAACGGCCTCGAATGGAACGGGCCGCGGATTCCCGGGATGGCGCAATACGCGCAGTGATTGCTGCAGCCTTCGGCGATCTTGAGGAAGCCGATGTGCGGGGGGGTGAATCTGCGTGCCGACGGGATCCACGTGTTGCGGCCGGCGCGTTGTGGGAGCGGTGTATCGGCGATTTTCGCGAGCATCCCGTCGAGTTCGCAGCCGGAGAAAAACTCGAACGTCAGGTCGATCTCGGGAATCTCTTTCGCGATCTCGTCGTGATACCGCTTGATCATGCAGCCAAAGACGGCCACGCGAAGTTCGGGCCGCTCGTCCTTGAGCACGAGCACGCGCATGACCGTACGAAGCGACTCTTCCTTGGCGTCCTTGATGAAACCGCAGGTGTTGATCAGAACGAGATCGGCCTCTTCGGGGGTCGAAACCCAGACGAGACCGCGCCGTTCTAGATCGGCGGCGACGACTTCGGAGTCAGCCGTGTTTTTCGGGCAACCCAGCGAGATCAGGTGAAACTTCATGGCTCACAAGATACACGGGGTCGCCCCAAAGATCAAGGTTTGCTCAGCCTTCTCCGCGCGATCGTTCGATGTGGACCAGCGAGCGCTTGGCGTCTTTCGACAGGATGCTCGTCGGATCGAGTTCGATGACCTTGTTGTACTCTTCGACGGCCTTGTCGAACATGTTCTTGACGCGGTAGATGCTCGCGAGCCTGAAGTGGGCATCGACGAAGTCCGGCGACAACTGAATCGCGCGGCGGTACTCGTTGAGCGCCTCGTTCTTCATGTTGTGGTCGTAATTCTCGTTGTAGGCCTCGCCCAGTTCGTAGTGAGCGCGGGGGTTGTTCTCGTCGACCTTGAGAGCCTTCTTGCAGATCGCGATGGCCTCGTCGTACATGTGCTTTCCCGAGATCGACTGTTTGTTGTAGACGATCTTCAGGCCCCAGTAGGGCCAGAGGTTGTTCGGGTCGGCGGCGTTCGCCTGCTTGAAGTAGTAGACGGCCCACTGCTGCTCTTCTTCGGACGGCGTGAAGCCCGAACTGAGCGTGATGTAGGCATAACCCAGGGCGAAGCAGTTCATCGCGTCCTTCGGATTCTGCTCGACCTTGGCTTTCAGGTCGGCGATGATCTGGAAGAACTGCTTGGCTCGGCCCTCGTCCTTCGCGTGGGTCTCCTTGTGAAGGTCGATGATCTTCATGTGATACTCGCCGTTCGCCGGCTCGAGCTCGATCAGCTGCCGATACTCGGAAACGGCTTCCTGGAACCGGCGCTGCTGCGAGTATAGATCTGCGATTCTCCGGTGAACGGTGACGTTCTCCGGGTCGAGCTCGAGAACCTTCTTGTAGGTCGCCTCGACCTGGTCGAAGAGGTTCTTCCGGTAGTAAACCTTTGCCAGCTCGAGCATGGCGAAGGAATTGTTCGCGTCGAGCTGGATGACCTTCTCGAAACACTCGATCGACTGCGAGATCGCATCCTCTTCGGAAATGGACAGATCCAGCCCCTTCGACACGAAAAGTCCGAGTTCGAGCCAGTCCTGAGGGGTCTGGTTCTTGTTGGCCGCTTCGCGGATGTTCGCGTTCAGCTCGGAAAGCTCTTCGGCCGTATGGAAGTTGTTCATGGCCTTGAACTTGAGCTGGGTGATCAGCTGGATGCGCACGTTCACATTGGTCGGGAAGTTGCTTTTTGCCTTGTGGAGCACGTCGACGGCTTCGACGATCTTGCCCTTCCTGGTGTACAGATCACCCAGCCTGACCGGAATATCCTTGAACCGGCTTTCCTGATCGTGGCTGATGGCCTGCTCATACTCGAACGTGGCCTCGTCGAACATATTCTTCGACTCGTACAGCCTGCCGAGATGGTAGCGGGCCTCGATATTGCGTGTGTCGAGGTCGATGATGCTGTCGTAATGCATGATCGCGGCATCGATGTCGCCGCTTTTCTCGGCTTCCTGCGCCTTCTTCATCGCGTCGTCGATTTCCTGGGTGCGCTGCGAAGCGCTCAGATTGGCGAAAAAGTCGGTCGCGACCGAGTTTCCGGCGTCGAGGTCGATGACTTTCTGGAACCACCGCTTCGCTGCATCGAAATCGTTCTTTTCCTTGTTCAGAATGGCGAGCTGGAGGACCGGATCGAGTCCGTTCGGGTCGATCTGCACGGCGGCCTCGAACCGCTCGATCGCTTCGTCCGCCCAGCCTTTCTGCTGAAAGATTTTTCCGAGCATGACGAGGCCTTCGTAGTGGTTCGCCTCGATGCCGAGAAGTTCCTGGAGTTCCATCGATGCGTTGTCGGGCTGCTCGATCTTCAGATAGGCCCTGGCCAACGAAATATATACTTCGAGATATTCCGGCTTGAGCTCCTTTGCCTTGGCGAAGCTTTCGAGGGCGTTGTCCGTCTGATTCAGTTCGAGATGGACGAGGCCGAGCTCATACCAGGCGACTTCGTTGTTCGGGGCCATACGCAGGACGTTCTCGTATTCGAGGATCGCGTTCTTGAACATGCCGCGTTCGTTGAAGACGCGGGCCTGGTTCATGCCTTCCGAAGCCTGGTTCGAGAGTTTGACCTTCGACAGCTGGTCATACATCTCCTTGCCCTGGATGTGCAGGGGGTCGATGCGCAGAACGATCTCGAACTCGGCGAACGCTTCCTCGATCCGTTTCTTGCCGTTGAGGGCCATGCCGAGTTCGTAATGGGCCGCCGCCGAGTTGGGCCCGACCCTGACGGCCTCCTGGAGTTCGTTCATGCCGTTGTCCACCATGGATTCGTCATTGAACTCGTTACCCATCATGACGTAGATGCGACCGAGCTCGATGTGGCCGGTCGGGTCGGACGGAGCTTCCCTGATGACTTCCTTGAACATCATGGTCGCCTGGTCGAACATGCGGGCGATCGAATACACCCGCCCTAGCTGCACCCTGGCGTCGATGTTCGAGGGATCCTGGCCGATTAGCTGCTTCAGCTCGAGAATCGCCATCTCCTGCTCGCCTGACTTCGCGTAGGCTTCCGAGATCAGCGCCGTGAAGCGGCTGTCGGTCGGAGCGACGCTCCTGATCTCCTTCATCAGCTGGATGGTTTCGGCATACTGCTCTCTGGCGATGTACAGCTTGCCCAGCTCGACCGCGACGTCCAGGTTC
>JAKJFL010000411.1:0-3738 GCA_022704935.1 Candidatus Rifleibacteriota bacterium | reverse complement strand
TATATATGCGATGGCGTCACTCGATCCGGCGGCGAATGGCATTCGTTCGATAAACCGGACATGCACCGGAAGGCGACAGGCAAGCTTCCCGAACGCCTCGACCTCGTCGTCATTCCGGCCGGGAATCATCACCGTGTTGATCTTGACCGGGGCCAATCCGGCGGCGATCGCGGCCTCGATTCCCGCCATGACCCGCGTGATGTCACCGCCCCGGGTGATCGCGGCGTATCGATCCGCCTGGAGGGAATCGAGGCTGATATTCACACGTGCAACACCGGCCGCACGAAGATTCCGCGCGAAATCCGCCAGAAGGATGCCGTTCGTCGTGAGACTGATGTCATCGATACCTGGGATTTGTGCAAGAGACTCGATGAAGTCGCACAGACCCTTGCGAACGAGGGGCTCGCCGCCGGTGATGCGGATTCGGTGGACCCCTTCGGAAACGCACGAGCGAACGATCGCGAGCATCTCCTCGTATCGCATGATCTGCTCGTGGGACAGCTTCGGAATGCCCTCCGGCGGCATGCAGTAGACACAACGGAGATTGCAGCGATCGGTGACCGAAAGCCGCAGATACTCGAAAACCGGTTTTTCCATGGCGTTCATGCGGAGTTCATCTTAGGACCCTTCATCGCCCCTGTCAACGGCATAACCGGCGGAAAGCGGTGCCGTGAAGCGCAGCAACGATGAACCCATGCCGGAACGGGCGTTGAGCTGCTTGACACTCCGGTGAATCTCCTTACAATAGTGAGTATCTCTCTCAGGAGGGGTTCCATGTATTATCGAGAAAGATGGATGTCGGCCGCCGGAGCGATCGCCGCGATTGCTCTTTTGCTCACAGGCTCCAACCTTCATGCCCAGACGAACCCGTTCGGCGGTTCGCAGGTGCAGGTGACCTCCTCCTCGACCGATGCTTCGAGCGGAAGAGGCGTCGTATCCATCGGCGAGAGCTGGGTGAACGTCCGATCGGGACCGGGCACGAACAATTCCATCCTCAAGACCCTTCCCCGCGGGAGTGTCGGCTACGTCATCGCCGAAAAGAACGGCTGGAACCAGGTCATCTTCGGAAACGGCCTGAAGGGCTGGGTTCGCGCCGACCTGCTTGCCGACGGTTCCGGAATCTCCTCCATTCCCGCAACGAGCGCGGACAAGGCGGCCGTCCAAAAGAGTTTCGCCCGCTGGGACAAGCATCTGTCGAAGACGAGTCTCGACTACTCGAAGATTCCCTCCTATTACAAGCTGGGCAGAGCTTGGTCCGCCTATCAAAAGGGCGATTGGCAGAAGGCGTTCGAGCTTGCACAGGACGATGCGTCGAATCCGCTCCGGGCGAAATACCTGATGGCTAAGTCGCTGTATCAGCTCGGAAAATACGCCGAGGCGAAGGCTCAGCTCGCGAAGATCGAACGTGCACTCGAGGACGAGGCGTTCACCCAGGTGATCGATACCGCTACCAAGCCGTACATCGACGAGCCGGTGTATTTCAAGTTCGGCGGCTTCGATGACGTTGCGACATACAAAAAGAAAAAGGCGAACGGCAACCGCATCGGCCTCGAGTCGAGCGAATACTACGATGATTTCGTCGACATCAGCACCTGGAAATGGAAGTCGAACGCGGCCTACAACGAGTTTCAGAAGATCGCCGGCATCGACTGCAGCGGCTTCGTCCAGCGCGTCCAGATGGATGCCTACAAACAGGCGGGGGTCACGTGGCCCGTTCAGGGGCGCACATCTGCCGGCGGACTCTCCTCGACCGGCATCTCGAAGGAAGTCAACCCCGGCTACCGCCCGCCGCCCCCGCCGGATGCCCGCCCGGGCGACATGATCCTGTTCGATTACGGGCACAACCGGTACGGCCATTCGGCGATCTACCGTGGAACGGACGTGAACGGAAACATCCACGTCGTCATGATGGGCGACGTCCCCTACAACTGCATTCTCCCAGCAGAAAAAATTCAATATTATAAAGGCACATATAGAATGAAGGGAATGGACGACGTCCGGAAGAAGCTTACCGCATGAACCTTTTTCTGCGCGCGTTTCTCCTGGTGTTCCTCGTCCCGGCGTGTGCTTTCGCCGCGCTTCCAGACTGTCCAGTAGTTCGCGAGATACCCTGGGGGAGCGCGACGAGCCAGCTCGGAATCATATTCCAGGACAGAGAACAGCTGCCGGAAGGCCCGTTCATGGGACCCGGCGGGTTCCGTGTCGATGCCGAGGGCGGCATCTGGATTTCCGACAGTGTCCAGAAGTCCGTCAAACGGTTCGCTCCGAACGGCGGGGTTCACGAATACTCCGTGAAGGCCGCGAAACTGGGCGATCTGTCTCTCCTCGGAACCGAGTTCGCCGTCATCACCGGATCTCCTGACGGGATCGCGTTCATCGATCGCACGACAGGCTCCGAGACGCGGCGTATCGATACGAGGGGGCTCCTGCGCGGTCGTCTCAACGTTATCGACAATGACCACATCGTCGTCGGCGGGAACGAGGGCGGCGTTTTTCTGTACATGGGAAAAACGTGGGAAAATCATCCTGCACCCGCGTTGGAACCGGTCGGGACATCCGACACCCTGTTCGGAACGCTGTATGAGTTCGATGCAAAATCGCGCGTCATCATCCGGGCTGCCTGGACCGGTGAAGCCTCGGACCCGGAAGTCTTCGCCCGATACAAGGTATCGGGAACCGACGAGATCGTGTTCAGCCACCTGCTCGGCATGGTCGGCGGTTTTCCATCGTTCATGCTCGTGACCCGTGCTGAGCCGAAGGTCTATCGCATTGTCCGGTTCGACGCGGACGGCAAGGCGGTCTCGGAACTCCAGGTGCCGATTTTCCCGGGGTGCCCCCTTCCCTCGCCCTGGATACAAGGCGAAGACGGTGTGCTGTATGCCGCGGAGGCCGACGAAAAGGCATTTCGCATCAGGCGCGGCCCGGCATTGAAATAGAGGTTTCCTGCACGGTAAAAGCCAGTTTCACGATCCCGTTCGTGCTGATCCTGTCGAAACACGTAGAGGAACTCGCCCCCTTCGGCAAGCTCTGGGCAGGCCTCGACAAGTTCGGTTCGAACGGGTGGATTTCATTCCGCAGGATTCAATAATTCTGGACTCTACCACGCGGGCGGCAAATGTGTTACACTCCCCCCCGAATCTCCGGGGTAATACTGGGAGTGATCAGTGGCGAGCATCGAATATTCCGTAACGGCGCCGGTCTACAACGAGTCCGAGAATATCGGCGAACTCGTCGAGCGGATCAGCGCTGCGATGGACCCCCTCGGAAAACCATGGGAACTTATTCTCGTCGACGACGGCTCGACCGACAACAGTTTCGAACTCATGAAATCGATCAAAAGCCGCTTCCCTGCCCTGCGCGCACTGCGTCTGAACGGGCACCACGGACAGACGGCGGCGATGGATGCCGGCATCCGCGCCGCGCGGGGCTCGGTCATCATCACGATGGACGCCGATCTTCAGAACGATCCGGCCGACATTCCGAAGCTCGTATCACGGCTCGGCGACTATGATGCCGTCGTCGGGTGGCGCGTCGTGCGTCAGGACGATTTCGTGCGGCGCGTTTCCTCGAAGATAGCGAACTGGATCAGAAACAAGCTGAGCGACGAGAATATCCGCGATACCGGCTGTTCACTGAAGGCGTTTCGGGGGGAATCGATCCGCCGCGTCAGGCTGTATGAAGGGCTGCACCGCTTCCTGCCCACTCTCGTCAAAATGGAGGGGGGAACGGTGACCGAGG
>JAKJFL010000012.1:0-16749 GCA_022704935.1 Candidatus Rifleibacteriota bacterium | reverse complement strand
GAATTTGACCTTCACCTGATCGAGAAAGGCGACCTTGAAAAACCGGAGGTATACCGGCCCTTCGACGAACACGGGAATGTCGCGGCGCTCCCCATACAGAAGTGGCATTTTCCCGCCGAGGACCCGCTGGGGATTGACGTTCATATAGTAGTTGAAATACTCGCCGATCCCGCTGAACGGCTGTTCTTTCACGAACGGCTTTCCCTCGTCGCCTGTGATGCTTGAGTAATCGGTGTATCCATACTGGTATTTCCAGTGATCCATCAAGGAGGTCACCAGCGATCTGAACACCTCGGACTTGCCGGGGTCGCCGCCGGATTTTTGATAATCCTTCGCCACCATGTAGCCCATCGATCCCTCGGTCTCGGCGTGTTTCACGCTGGAGTCGACGATCTTTTTATAGATCGCGACTATTTCGGGCGTGTTGTGAAAATCCGAGGCTTTCGAGAACGAGCCGGAGATGGTGCTGAAGGTGAAGGGGGGAATACTATAGAATAGATTATCTTTACTTGCCTGCGCGTGAGCCGGATTGACCGTCTGGAACGGTCCGGGCTTTTGAAAGGTGCCGAGAAGGTGGCTGTCCTCCCGGAAGCAAAGGTCGAGCAAAACCGGCGGGGGCTGGGCGCTTTTCGCTCCCTGTGGAAACTCGGGGCAGGAGGGGTATGAACGGTTGCCGAGATACACGAACGAGTAGATGCCCGGGTCGCTCGGGGCAATCCCCTTGATGACGATCCGTTTTTTCGGGTTGTTCAGGAGGCGGCAGAAGCTTTTTACGAACAGCACATACTTGTCGAGGAACGGATACGACAGGTCGACAATCTTGATCTCGCGCCGCTCTTTCAGTTTTATGTCGGGCAGGCCCTTGGATTTCGCCGTGCCGGTCAATTCCATGAATCCCGTGTATGAGGGCCGTGCGCCCCCGATCGTGTCGACGACCACGATGCGGGCAAGCCCCGTTATTTCCGACCGTCTGCCGGAGTATTCAGCGGCGAGCTTGTTCGCAAGGGGGAGCCGGAAGGGCGGGAACTCGACAACGCAGATCTCGCGCACCCCTGGCGTGGGGCCAGCCTTCCAGGCATTGAACAGCGCTCTGCCGATGACGCTGTCGGGATCGTTCGCGTCCGCCTTCACGGCGGCCAGCATCTCGCTGATACCCGCCTCGGCGAACAGCACAAGCCTCTCCTGGTCGATCGTTCGGCTGATCTGCACTACTTCGCCCGCCTTGTGGGTGGAGAGGCTCATGACCAGGATCAGCATCATCAGGGCAAACGCGCAGACGAAGAAGATGGCAAACCCCTGGCGGTTTCCGCAATCCGCCAGGGGCCTGCTGTTCGATCGATTGTCCGGCCGCTCCATGGACGATCCCGTTGTGAACTTTTGAAAAAATGGAACTGCTTCCAGCCGGGCCGTGGTGTTACCAGCTGCCGCCCAGACTGGGCTGTTCGTTTGCCTTCGGTCTTTCCGGCTCTTCCGGCTCCTGGATGCTCAGCCCATCGGTGACGGCCGACTGCACAGGATCGAGCCCCTGGCTGAGACCTTTCTCGATCAGACCGGTGACCCCCTCGCGGGACTTGTCCGTCGTGAATTTCGCATCCAGTTTGGGAGAAGACGAGATAATGTCGGCGGTCATTCCCTGGGCCACCTTGCCGATGCCGACTTCGAAGACGGCTCCGACGGTGGAGGAGACACCCGAGTTGATGAATTCTTTCGAGATGATCTTTCCCGCCTCGGCCCCGGTCGCTCCGCTTCGGTTGACCTCGCGGATCGAGCCGGTGAGGCCGCCGACAGCCGTGTTCGCAAGCGCCGAGCCTGCGACGCCGACGCCCGTCTTGCCGAGAACGATGCCTGTTGCCGTATCAGCCGCCTGGAGGGTCGTTTCGAGGGCGATGGTCTTCATGAAGTCCTGGTCGCCGGTGATCGCCTTCTCGGAAGCCGTGATGAGGGTGTTGCCGGCCGCCTTGATGACGCCTTCGGCGATGGTGAGGGCGAGGGTGACGCCCTTCATCACCGGTACCGCGGGAGCGACGGCCGGGAAGACGACGGCGACCGGAATCAGGATCGCGGTGACGATGCCGATGACGGTTCCGGCCGTCGACAGCTTGCCGGCGATGTCGAGCAGCTTCTTTCCGGCGTCGCCGAGGGCTTTCTGGTAGACGCCGAGGGCGCCGCCGCTCTCGACGATACTGTTGTAGCTCTTGGTTGGATCAGTGCTCGCGGCGGACTGGATGTCGCCGCTCTTGAGCATGGCCATCGTTTCCTTGGCGTCGGCCTTGAGCTGTTCGATGTCCTTGTTTGCCCGGTCTATCTGGGCTTTGTATTTGTCGTATTCTTCCTTCTTTTTCCGGGCTTCACGCTCCGCGGCCGACTCACCCTTGAAAAAGCCGCCGACGTCGCTCGCGAACGACTTGATGCCGTCGATCGCATTGATCGTGAAGTTCGCCATGCCTCCGAGCTCGACAGGCTTGATGGCCATGATCGCGTCGTAGGTCTTCTGGAACTCTTCCGTCGCTTTCTCGATTTGCACCTTCTGCGTCTGGGCGCTCTGGGCAAACGAGATTGCCGGCGAGAACAGTTGCAGAACGAAGGCCAGCATCGTCAGAACGGAAATCAGTTTTCGTGAAAACCTGTTCATAGAGCCCTCCACATTTTCGTTGAGCTGCGAAGTCGTTCCTTCTTTTATTTTACCCGCAGAAGGGAAAAAGTTGCAGCATTTCTTTTCCTGCAGAAAGTTGACCACCCGTTCGTGACTAGTATGCCGAAGGAGGGGAGAGACTCACTTGCTTCGACAGGCTCCGAATGAACGGGAACGCGAAGTTCCCCTTCTTCACCCGGAAATCAAGAGACGAGAACGCTCCTTGAATGACGACGCGAGCCCGGAATTTCTTCCAGGCCCGCCTCGATACACGCAGGGCGGCTTAGAACATTCCCGGAATGTTCAGCCCGCCGGTGACTTTGCCCATCTCTTCCTGGACCATTTCCTGGGACTTCTTGATGCCGGCGTTGACGGCCGAGAGAACCAGGTCCTGAAGGGTTTCCACATCGTCGGGGTCGACGGCTTCCTTGTTGATCGTGATCTTCTGCAGCTCCTGGGCGCCCGTGACGACGACCGTCACCATGCCGCCGCCCACGCTGGCCTCGACCGTGCGCTTCTTCAGCTCTTCCTGGGTCTCGGCCATCTTTTCCTGCATTTTCTGGGCCTGACGCATCAGTCCCTGGAGGTTGGCTCCGCCTTTGGGAAACATCGATCGATAGCTCCTTTACGGGTGAAATGGCTTTGAAAACGCGCCCATCTTAGCATTCTCACCGCAAAACCGCAAACTTGCCCTTGAATTTGCGCTTCCTGACCGGGGCGTCCGTGTCCGGATACACCTCGAGCACGTAGATGTAGGCTCCGTTCGCGATGTGCCGGGGCATCCGCCAGGTCACCCGGTTCTCGCCGACCTGGCAGGCTTCCATGAGGCATTCCACCTCGTCGCCGCCCATGTCGTAGATCTTGATCTCGATGCCTGCGGAGCCGGTGAGCCAGAAATGGAAGGTCACCACGTCGCCGCGGGCCGGGCTCGGCCAGACCGCGAGATGGTTCAGCCGCGTTTCCGGCTGATACCGCAATCGCAGGCGCACGCGGGGATCCGTGACCGACGTCACGCTCAGGGATTCGCCGGGTCGCACGGCGATCAACGCCATCGCCGGGTTGCCCGGGCCGCCGTCACCGCGAATCGTGACCGTTGCCCGGAACAGACCGCTGTGCGGAGCCGACTCGACAAGCGAAACTTCGAACCCGGCCGGGTCGCTGTCTGAAACGACGCGGATCTTCGTCGTGTCGGCGTTGACCCAGTTGAGGTCATCGGCCTCGATTTCGAGATACAGCACCGCCTGGTTCAGGTCTCCGCCGTCGATCCGCTGCCGATACGTCGGGTCGGAAAACGCTGACATGTCGTTGATCGTGACCGGTTCCGTGTCGCCGCTCGTACGATAATAAATATATTTCGATTGCGATGTGAGCGTGCCGCACGCGAGGTCGACGCGCTCGCCGGGAACGACGGGGATGGTGACGCTCGAGATGCCGCGCGCATCCTCCAGATCGATGCGGCCCCGGAACCGTCTGCTGGTCGCATCGACCGGATCCAGCGGGAGAAGATAGGGAACGGTCGCGGTCCGCTGAGCGGTGGCCTCGAGGAGCCGGTGGTCGGGTGGGACGACTGCCGCGCCGGACGCGGCGACTTCGATCCAGAAACTCGGCCCGCTCACGATGTTGCCCGACAGGGGAGTGGTGAACCCGGCGTCGGTGAAGAGCGTGATCCCCTGGGAGCCGGCGGAAGTGAATGTGTAGGAAGGAACCTCCAGGGATTGTCCAAGAAGATCCTGCAGGAGCGGGAACGCCACCCAGACAAGCGAACCGGGCAGGAAGATCGTTTCAGGTTGCCACTGGAGCGTGCGGGAAGACGCGCCTGGCGTGACTAGCAGGGCGCGCGCAGGAGCGTCGTTCACCATCAGCGCGAGTGGGCCGGCGGCCGCGAGGTCGATCGCCTTCGAGAACGAGGCGGAGATGACGGACGTCTCGTGGGCGGTATGCGAACCGGATGCCGGCTGAAGACCGGTCAGCGTCGGCAGCTCCGCCACGAGGAACGGGATGGAGGGACGCAGCCCCAGTTCGAGCGTCGCGGTCGCACGACTGCCGCGTGCGAAGGGGATGATGCCGCTCCCCTGGAACCGGCCGGGTGCCGTGGCGATTTCATTCAGGACAACCGAGATGGTGCCCGTCGCTCCGGAGATCCTCACCAGACGGGTTTCCGGGGTGTAGCCCAGGAGATCGGCTGCCGATGCGGTGATGCCGACCGGGCCTGGCAATGCTTCCCCGAGCGTCGAGACGGCTGTTCCCTCCCTGCTGCCGATGCCGCTGTGCATCTCGAATGCCGCTCCGGCGGTCCCGCGGCTCGTAAACTCGATGTCTGAGGTGACGGGGACACCGTCCGTGTCGCACAGGGGTTGCCGGAGGCCGATGATGTGCAACGTACCCGTTGCCCATCGGGATGCAGGGACAATCGTAAGATCGTTTCCCGTGAGGTCGAGAGCGGTCGAGAAGGGGGCGCCAACGCCCGCGAACGTTTTCACCGTAATTCCGCCCGACGCAATCCGTGCAGGATCGAGGTGCTTATCGAACGAGAGGGTGAAGATCTGGTCGAGCCATACGCCGGTGCTGCCCGAAGCCGGTGAGACTCCAGTGATGCGCGGTCTGTAAAAGACCGGCAGGCTCAACTGATACGCCGCGTCGGCCTGGGACCGGATCGTTACCGTTGCGCCTTCCGAGGCGGCAGTGGGTAACACACGTCTGAAGATCCCGGTGTTCGGCCCCGTCTCTTCGAGCAGGACGACTTCCGTGGCGATGAACGAGCCGTCTGACGCGTCGATGCGAACCCGTGTCGAGTCGATCGTCGAGAACGAGACGTCATCGGCACGGACTTCCAGATACAGCGCGTCTCCGGGAATGACGCCGTGCCATGGCGCTGCAAAGGTCGCATCGCGGTAATGCTTGAGAGAGCTGACATTGGAAGGCGGTGGAGGCGGAGGTTGCGTGCGGAAGGTCGTGACGAAATCGCTGCCGAGCGTCTGGCCGAAAGCATCCTCGATGGTGCCCTTGACGACGAGTTGGTGATCGGTCAGCAGGCTCAGAAAGTCGTTTGGAATGAACTCGACGGCCGTCCGGTCCGCCGAAATGTTGATCGCGCCTGGGACGGGAGTCGGTCCCGACATCTGGAACAGCTGGAAATTCGCTGTCGTGAGAGCCGTTGCCGGCGAAAGGGGCTGAGAGAACCGCCAAGTCGGCCACGAATCCGCCGGAACGGCTACGGCGCCGCTTGCCGGCGAGACCTGGGTGACGAAAAACCTCTGCCGGATCGACAATGTGCGGGACAGGCCCGGGGCAAACGGAAGATATACCGTCAGCGTGGCTCCGGGAGTGTTCGGAATGGCGAAACTTCCGCGGAAATCGCCGCCCGCGACTTCGGTGAGAGAGAAGGTCGATGTGGCAACCCTGTCTGAAAAGGCGGCGGAAAGCGACTCGAGACTCCTGGTGCGCGTATCTGTGCAGTTGAGACGCACCCTGACCGTTGTGCCTGGATCAATGACGGTGCCTTCGGCGAGCAGTTGGGTGAACCCGGCGTCAGCATACAGGTTCAGCGGGCCGTACGACGGTGAGAGCGTCGAATATCCCGCTGCGAGCGCGGGGAAGCTCAGCCCGTCTGTATCCCTTACGGAAGGCGTGACTTCGAGAAGGACCTCGGAAAAGGTTGCCAGGTCGGCTTCGATCGCGATCGTCCGGGAGGCGGCGAGCGACATGCTCGCGGTCAGATACCCGCGGGAGTCGGCAAGGCGTATTGCGCCTGGAACGAGCGTTATGGCATCGACGGGCTTGCTGGTCTGGATCCGGAACAGGGTGTCGAAGGCGAGATTTTCCGTTCCGGACGCAGGGGTGAGCCCGGTGATCTGCGGTGGAACAGGCGTGCGGAACTGTCGCAGGAACGAGGGATCGGCGAGGGACTCGACGGTCAGCACGGCGGCGTATTCCGGGTGGACGACGACGGAGCCTTGGAAAATGCCTGAATTCTGGGCGGTCTCGACGAGCGAGGCGGTGACGCTTGCTGGGTTAAGGCTCGAGGAGAGCCTGATGTTTGTCGCATCAAACGTCGATGGAGAGAGATCATCCGCGGTGACCTGCACGAACAGTTCCTGTCCCGGAAGGACGGTACTGCCCGATGTGAGTTCCGCGGTATAGGCCGGATCGGAGAAGACGGCGAGGTTCAGGATCGTGGAGGGCGGAACGGTGCTCGCCTGGGTCCGGAAACCGAACGTGAGTGTTCCGGCGAACGGATTGCCGACCGTGTCGCGAATTCCCGTGATACTCACCGTGAAGTCGGTGTTGTAAGCGAGCTGAGCTGCCGGTCTGATCGTGATGCGCCGCGTGTCCGTCGCGTAGGAGAGGTTCGTCGCGAGGGGCGTGACGCCGGCCCTGAGGGTGATGTTCGCGGTGGTGACGGTCGATGGATCGAGCCCTTCGCTTGCCTGCAGGATGATGTCGGCCGAGACCGAGACGCCGATCGATCCCGAGGCGGGAAAGATGATCGATAGTTTTGGATATGTAACCAGCAGGGAGGCGCTCGCGGCCGGGGTGACGGTCGATGCGGCGACGAGCCGGACATTGTCGGCCAGACCACTCACGCCGAAACTCCCGCGGTAAATGCCGGTCGAGGCGCCCGTTTCGACGAGGGTGGCGATGCCGCCGGTCGAGAGCGAGGCCGTTTCGATGTCGATCGTCAGGTTCGAGGCGTCCTGGCCGCGCATCTCGAGATACAACGTGCCGGTGGCGGCGCAATCCGCGTCGGTCGCGAGCCGGGAGAAGGGGACGTATGATGCGTCTGGGAAGAACCCGACCGAATCGATCGAAAGCGGCTTCGTCTGCGCGGCCTGCGTCGTGAAGGTGAACGCAAAGCCTCGGTAGATCGGATTGCCGGTTGTTCCCCGGAGGCCGGTTGGTTCGTAATCGGCCTGCACTCCGTAGGTGGTCGAGGGGGCAAGCGGCGCGGCGGGGGTGATCGTCACGAGACGGCCGTCGCCACTCACGGTGCGGGTCGCAGTGACGGTGCCCGATGGCCCCGTGAACCGGAGCGAGGACGTTCCCACGGTGGCGGGATCCAGGGCGGCCGAGAAGGCCACGGGAATCGCCGTGTCGAGCCGGACGTTCGTGGCCCCGCTGGCGGTCGCGTTTCCGGAAAGCGTCACAACCGTCGTCTGGGCCGGGACCCAGTCGGGAAACTCGACGGTCAGGGTGGCGCCCATATCTGGTCCTACAGAGGGGGTCCAGCTGAGGGTGGCGACGGGGGCCGGAGGAAGGGTGCCTGTGAAATTGAAGACCGGAAGGTTCGATAATGTATAGGATCCGAAATAAAGACCGCCCGAATCGGAGGCCGATTCAATTATCGGGACCGTCACGACCGGTCCCCACGAAGCGCGGATGGTCGCGTCGAGCAGATCGCGCGTCTGGGTGGCGCCGTCGGTTCCAGTGAACTTCAGATACACGGCACTCGTCGCGGAAACCCGCTCGGAGGCGGAGAACGCGGTGAGATACGCCGGGTCGCGATAGAGGAGAAACGAGCCGGCCGCGGTGGGCGGCGTCGTCGCCGGCTGGGTTCTGAACGTCGCGCTGAATGTCGCGGGGCTGTTCGAGAACGCGTTACCGGAAAGATCTTTCACGCCGGCCCCAATCTCGACCGTATACGTAGCGCCGGTACGAAGGACGTCGTCGGGCGCGTCGTCCGGATCGATCGTGATGACCGCCCCGTTCAGGCTCACGCCGAAGCTCGCCGGGCCGTCGGTGCGTGAAAGCCGGACGGTTGCGACGGTGACGCTCGGTGTCGCGACAGGCTCCGAAAGGGTGAGGAGAATGTTTCGATCTATCGTTACACCGGTGCTGCCGGATGCGGGAGACATCGAGACGAGCGTCGGCGGCGTGACGTCGGCACTCGTGAATGTGTAGGAGAGCGTCGCGACCTGTGGATTACCGGCCAAGTCTCTGACCATTCCGCACTCGACGGTATACAGAGTGCTCCCGGCCATCGCCGTGGCCGGCGTTATGGTAATGATACGGGTCGCCGGGTCCCAGGAACGGTTGACAGCCACGGGAGCCCCGGCCTGGAGCAGACGGACGGACATCGCGTCGATCGAGGCCTGATCGAGCTGCTCGTTGGCCTGGATCGTGATCGAAGCCGTTGTTGGCACAGCCGTCCCGCCGGACGCCGGAGAAACCGGGTTCGTCACCGGAAACGAGACGGCGAACGTCAGGGACGCCGTCGTCGAAGCCGTCTGGAAAAGCAGGGTGTGAGGCTGTCCGTAGGAGACCGACGTCGTGAAAGCCGGCGTCAGGAACGTCTCGGTCGCGGCGACGGGCTGCGTGAAGGGCAGGGTGCTGATCGTGGCGCCGTCCAGCAGAAAGGTCGCCGTCGCCAGATCGATCGTGTTGAACGCCGGGTCCTTCGCCCGAAGTCGCAGATACAGCGTCGTGGTGGCGTTGATCTCGCTCCCGGCCGCGATCGGAACCGTCCTGGCCGGATCGCCGAACGCTTCGATGGCGACCACCTCGCTGGCCAGGACGCCCGAGTTGACCGACTGGGTCCGAAGTGTATACGTTGCCGCTTCCCAGAGCTGGGTGCCGTTCACGCCGAGAACGTCGCTGGCGATTTGTATATAATATGTGGTATTTAATTGGAGATCCTCGCCCGTCTCGAACGTGACCGACCGGGAATCGGCCGTTTGATATGCGAGGGAAACCGGCGTGCTGCCCGGCCCGAACATGCGTATCTGCTTTCCGTCGGCGTTCCCGACCCAGTTCGTGAAGGACGCCGTCATCATCTCGCCCGTGAAGGCAAGTTTGACCTGCGCTCCGGAACTTGCGATGATACGCAGATCGGAGCTGATGAAGGGAAGAACCCCGCCTGCCGCGTTCACCGCTTCCACGGTGCAGGATGCCGTAAGAGGTTCGGGGAATAAAGCCGTGACCGTCACCTTTGTATTGGGAAACGGCGGCCCCTGGATGTGCAGAATCTTCGACGCTGCATCCCAGCCGCATTCCATTGGATATGCAAGCAGTCTTTTCATGAACAGGAAATCTGTAAACGATTTTCGAACGATTAAAGCCGCATGAGATGTTTCATTCCCCTTGAAATGAAAAAGCGAAGTCATACCTGAATTGCCGAATGTATTGCCCAATACTGTTCTGTCAGAATACAGCGTTCCTTCCCTCAGCAGGCCTCCAGGATAGTTTCCATCGAGAGAAGTTTCGAAATTCGGAAATCCTTCGATGCTATTGTAGCTATTTTTGGTCCAGCTATCGGCCCAAACCCAAGTATCTGCAGGCATCAAGGCATTTCCAGAAAAGGTGAATTGTTTCACCATGGGAACGCCCTCGGAAACATATCCGATAGATATTATTTTTGTCCGGGGATTTTGGGTGATATCAACGAGATTGGAATCGATATCGAGCCCGCTTACTGTCAAGCTTGCAACAATGATTGATGGATCACTCTCTTGGCAGATAATCACTTTGCACTCGGCAGCGGATAATGTTGAACCCAAAACAACTGCCACTCCAAGCAGTCCGGCGGAATATTCATTGATTCGACAGGCAGAAACGCCGTAATTCAGATTGATTGGCTCGAATACAAGAGTTGATGGAGGGGATTCATCGTTTCCATGCATACGTGTATGAAAAAGCTTGGCGGGGGTCCCAGGTGTCCAAAAAAGGTGTACCCCACCGGCATTTGTTGGTGCAATTCCGAACGGTTTCGAAATTGGCAAAGATGTCGTTGTTGCGGTAAAAGGACCTGCATGGGGAATATTGTTTAATAGATCTTCCTCAGAATTATATGAAAAAATCTTTAATTTATTATCTGTCTCTGACGTTGCGAAAACGATATTTCCAGTTGCGAGAAATGTATTGTCTGAATATTCGATCTGGTCAGCCTGAAAAACATATGAAAACGAAGTGCGAGTGAAATTGTGTGGCGTACCCCAGCTCTCGACAGTGAAATGAGCTGGCCAGAAGGGAAAACCACCAGAGGGCGGCGGAGCGATGACGGTCGATGTGGAAAGATTCCCGTTCGCATTGAAGCACGCCGTGTCGATGTGCACCCGTCGGGTATCGAATGGAGGGATATTGAAAGAAAAAGTCGCGCCATAGGTCGTATCGGCAGTCGTTTCGAGGGTTACGGGCCCCATCGCCAAAAGAGCAGGTGGGAAGAAAATCCCCAGAGAAAAAAGGATGAGGGAAAAAATCCCTGCCTTGAAAGACGTGCGGATTGCACAAAGTGTAGATGAAATAGGTGGTAGAGCGGGGAGAAGCCGGCACGCAGATGTAAGTCTGCGTGGGTACGGAGATTGCGTGTAATTCTGGTGAGAAATAGTCTCGGCCGTTGTCGATCGGTCGAAGGAGAAATGTGTATGAAGACAACTATCAACAAGATCGTGATGATGGCCTTGATTGGCCTCATTCCGTTGTTGGCCGGCTGTCTCGGGAGCGGAGGCTACAACCCCGTGGCCGACAACTCGCTTTCCGGCCAGGTGAACGCTTCGCTCACAGCCGAATCGGAAGATCTCGTTTCCGGCCAGGTGCTGGGTGCACGCGCTCGCCCGCAGGCCCTTGGAAAGAGCCGCTGGTCGTATGCTGAACCGCCTTTTGTCGTCGTTCACAAAATTAAAAATGGCAATGGCGGCCCCGGCAGTCTGAAAGTGCGTGTCCTCTCCGCCGCGAGTGCGGATAATATATTTATAACCCTTGATTCCATGAAGGTCAAGCCGGCGAAGGGGGCTCCCCAGAACATTCCCATTCAGACAACCGAGATCGACCTGAAGAATACGACCATCCTTACGGATATTCTTGCTGGATCAGACCTCCCGAATGGCATCTACAACTACATGGAATTCAAAATCAAGAAGAATGCCAGGGTCGTTGTCGATGGCGTGTCGTTCCCCCTGAATATCCCCAGCAATCGTGTTCGCTTCTTCGGCTCCTTTGAAATCAAGGATGGCTTCACGACGGAAGTCTCGATCCGTTTCTTCAACAAGATCAAAGCAAAACATACCGGGAAGAATAAAGTCCCCGAATACCAGCTCAACCCGATCGTGAAGATCAGTTCTACTCTCTCCCCGAAGGTCATTGAAGTTCCTGACGGCGATGTGAAGGGCACGGTTCTCGATTATGTGAAGAAAACCCCCATCTCCGGCGTTGCAGTGAGTATCGAGGGCACGTCGTTCAGCGGCGTCACGGACGGCAACGGTGCGTTCTCCTTCGAAAAGGTTCCGAATGGCACCTACAATGTGAAAATGTCGCACGCCGAGTATCTCGACAAGGCCTCGTCGGTCGTCGTTGAAGGCGGCAAAATTGCTGAGATCAGCTGTGAAATGAACCCCGTGATCGTCCGCAGCTCTCTTGGAAATACCGGCTGGTTTTCCCAGTTCTCCCCGCTTGCCGACGCTAACGGCGCGTATGGTGAGATGGCGCTCGAAACTCCCATCGCGATCGACTTCGTAAGCCTTGCGTTCGTGAAGGCTGAAATCGCCTTTGATGCCGCATATCGGTATAACGGCGGTGTTCGGATGAGCGCTTACATGAGCTCGACTCAGCAGCTTCAGGTGATCAAAAATCTCGGTGGCTGGTGGGTTGGCAACAATGCTCTTCTCGGCTATTCACTCGGTGACTTCTCGGCAACAAATCCCATGACGAACTATACCGTGGATGTGACCGATTTTGTCCGTGGCAATCCGAGCGCTTCCTACTTCTTCGCCGCTCGCAACCAGAACAGACTCGACATTGGCATGCAGAATGTCCAGCTCTCCATCTACTACCGCTGATCTATGTAAAGTCCATAACATCCCAATTATTAAACCCCGGCGCAAGCCGGGGTTTCTTGTTTCAGGTGACGGTCCGTGGAAAGCTCGGATCAGCCGGCCAGGCGCATCGCGAACAGGGCCAGTCCGGCGAGACCGAGAAGAAGGCTGACGATCGTGAAGCGGGCCACGACTTTCTGTTCGGCCCAGCCGCACAGCTCGAAGTGATGGTGAATCGGGCTCATGCGGAAAACCCTTTTCCCGCCCGTGTATTTGAAATACGACACCTGGATGATCACCGACAGCGCCTCGGCCACATACACGCCCCCGATGATCGCGAGGAACACCTCGGTTCGCGTGCAGGCAGCCAGAGCCGCGACGGCGCCGCCGAGCGCGAGCGAACCCGTGTCACCCATGAAGACCTGGGCCGGGTTTGCGTTGTACCACAGGAACCCGAGACAGCCTCCGAACAGCGCTGCGGCGAGAATCGCCAGCTCCGCGCTTCCGGGTATGTACGCGGTGCCGAGCCCGCGGGCGAGTTCCGGTGTCCCCGAAACGAGCGCGATGACGAGGAAGGGAATCAGCACCGTCAGCGTGATGCTTCCCGCGAGGCCGTCCAGCCCGTCGGTCAGATTCACCGCGTTGCTCGCTCCCACGACGATGAAGGCGACGAAGGGAAGATACAGCCAGCCGAGGTCGACCGTGCCAAGCCACGGCAGCTGGATGAACGTCGGCGGCAAAACGAGGCTTCCGCCTCCGGCACCGAGGGGAACCGGCAGTTCGTTGTTCGCACCTAGCCATGTCCTGATTGCGTAGGCCGTGACGATGCCGGTCAGAATCTGTGCGGCGAGTTTCTGACGCGGCGTGAGGCCGAGACTGCGGGCCTTGATCACTTTCGTCAGATCGTCCGTAGCGCCGAGCATCGCCATGGCCAGCGTGCAGAACAGCACGATGCCGACCGAGGGGTGCCAGCGCGCCCACAGCAGGGCCGTGAGAAGAAACGGGATCAGGATGATCAGCCCGCCCATCGTCGGGATGCCGGCTTTCTTCTTGTGTTCCTGCACCCCTTCTTCGCGAATCGTCTGGCCGATCTGGCGGCTTTTCAGATGTTCGATCACGCGCGGGCCGATGAAAACAGCGACCAGGAAAGACGTTGCGAGGGCGAACAGGATACGGAGGGTCATGGCGGTGAAAATGGAAGCGAACGTAACAAATCTCCCTTCGGTATCAGAGCCGGGTCAATGAAGATCGCAGTGCAGGGCAGGCCAGAGCTCGCTGACGATCTCTTCGAAGTGCATGCCGCGGCTTGCTTTGAGCAGTACGGTGTCTCCCGTCAGAAGCAGGGTGAACAGGAGTTTCGCTGCTTCCGATGTCGTGCCGCATGAATGGACGCCGGCGGGCGGCATGCCGGCCTGGAGCGCCGCCGAAGCGATGAACTGGGCCTGCTCGCCGACCGCCACCAGCCGGTCGATTCCCGCACGGGCGACGGAATCGCCGAGCGCCCGGTGCAGCGCTTCGGACTGGTCGCCGAGCTCGCGCATATCGCCCAGCACCGCGATGCGGCGACCTTTGCATACGGCAAGATATTCAATGGCCTGCTTCATCGAGGACGGGTTGGCATTGTAGCAATCGAGAATGACGCGCTTTCCCTCGAGCTCGTGCGACTCCATGCGGGCGGACACGGGCATGAAGCTTTCGAGCCGGGCGATGCCTTCGCGAAGCGGCCTCGAACCGGCGTTCGTGTAGACGGCAAGGGCCGAGAGGGCGTTGAGAGCGTTGTGCCTGCCCAGAAGTCCGAGCCTGGTCCTGGCCCGCCCGCCCGTCGTGACGACCTCCATCGAAACCGCATCGGCGTCCATGCGGACGTCCTGGCCGCTGCAGTCACAGCCTGAGCCGAAGCCGAAGCTCACGACCCGGGCCCTGGTCTTCGCCTTCAGCGTCGCAAGATACGGATCGTCACCCGGGAGGACCGCCAGGCCGTTTTCCGAGAGGCCTTCGAGAATCTCGGCTTTCGCCAGGGCGATGTTTTCGAGGCTTCCCATGTTTCCAATGTGCGCCGGGCCGATGTTCGTGATGACCGCGGCATGGGGACGGGCGATGCCGGCGAGGAACCGGATCTCACCCGCGTGGTTCATGCCCATCTCGATGATCGCCGTTTCGGTGGCCAGCGGAATCCGCACGATGCTCAGCGGAAGGCCGATGTCGTTGTTGAAGTTGCCCGTGGTGGCCCAGGCGTTCGATACGCCGGAAAACAGATGCAGAAGCATTTCCTTCGTCGTCGTCTTCCCGTTGCTCCCGGTGACGCCTATGAACAGCGCTTTGTGGCGTGCCCTGTGGAATCGTGCCGCATCCTGGAGGGCGCGGAGCGGATCGTCGCATCTCACCCAGGCTGCATCACCGTCGGCCGGCGAGGCTCCTTCGGCCCACTTCGACGAGACGATCGCGGAAGCGCCCTTCGCGAGCGCCTGGGCGATATACGCGTGGCCGTCCGTCCGCTCACCCTTGAATGCGACGAAAACCTCTCCGGGAAGCAGGGTGCGGGAATCGATCGAGAAACCGGTGATCGGCTTCGGGGTTCCGCCCGCATGGACGCCGCCGGTCGCGGCAAGCAGATCGCCAAAACTCCAGTCGCTGGTGGTGCTCATCCGTGCGCTCCTTCGAGAAGTTCCTTCGCCACGATCCGGTCGTCGAACGGCACCGTGCGGTCGGCGAAGATCTGGCCGGTTTCGTGCCCTTTGCCGGCGATCAGCAGAACGTCGCCCGCCCTGGCAATCGAGATGGCCAGGGCGATGGCCTTGCGCCGGTCGGCCTCGACATGCACTTCGCGTCGTCGCGCGGACGGCACCGCGTCGATGCCTGATATAATCTGAGATATTATATCATTAGGATTTTCATTGCGCGGGTTGTCGCTCGTCACGACGGTGATGTCGGCCATCGTTGCCGAAAGGCGGCCCATGACGGGGCGCTTCTCGGTCGACCGGTTGCCCCCGCAGCCGAACACCGAGATGACGCGGCCGTTGGCGGCAAGCGGCCGGACGGCGTGGAGCAGGTTCTCGAGCGCCGCCGGGGAGTGCGCGTAGTCGACGATGACCGTCACGCCCCGGTCGTTGGCGATGCTCTCGAACCGCCCGGGGACCGTGGCGAGCGAGGTGATGCCGCCGAGAATCGTGTCCCACCCGATACCGAGGCACCTGGTGAGGCCGGCCGCCATCAAGGCGTTGAACACGTTGAACTCGCCCGCCAGGGCGATCCGGCAGGGCCTCTTCACACCGTCGGCGACGAGGGTGAAATCCGTCGCCATGCCGCTCAGCCGGATATCCGCGGCATACAGGTCGGCGGTGCCCTTCACGCTGACGGTGCAGACGTTTCTCCCCGCCTGGCGGCACTCGTCGGCCAGCCGGCGGCCCCACGCATCGTCGATGCCGATGACAAGCCCGCGGTCAGCCGGCGTCAGATCGAGAAACAGCCGCCGCTTGGCCTGGTAGTAATCCTCCATGTCCGGGTGAAACTCGGTGTGCTCGAGGGACAGGTTCGAAAATCCCGCGGCAGCGAACGTCAGGTCCTCCACGCGGCAAGACTTGAGGGCATGCGAACTCACCTCCATCACGCCGGCCCTGACGCCCTTCGTGCGGGTTTCCGCGATGAGAGCGCTCAGGTCGAGCGATTCGGGGGTCGTGTTCTTCGCCGGCCGCACGTCGAAGCCGAGGTCATACTCGACGGTGCCGAACCTGAACGCCGCTCCGTAGGCCTTCCGGAGAATCGACTGGACGAGATACGTCGCCGTCGTCTTCCCCTTCGTGCCGGTGATGCCGACGAGGTGCAGATCTTTCGACGGATCGTCGTGGAACAGACGGGCGATCGCTGAAAGTGCGCGCCGTGCTTCCGTGACCCGCACCGCAGGAACGGGGATGCCGGCGAGCGGGGCCTGCGTGACGACCGCCGCGGCGCCGCGCCTGACGGCATCCTCGATGAACGCGGCGCCGTCGGCGGCCGAACCGGGCATTGCGACGAACAGGAATCCCGGCTCGACCCTTCGCGAGTCGAAGGCGACTCCCGTGATCCCGACATCCTGATCTCCCGAACGTTCGAGGACGGGAAACGGAGTGAGCACGTTCAAACGCTTCATATCTGCCTCGTATATCCGTATGAATATATAATCAATGCTGTATTCATTTTCCGGGGGCCGGGGAGAACCTTACCTGCACGATGCGAGTGGCGGGAATCGGTGCTCCCGGCCTGGGAAGCTGCTCGATCGCAACGCCGTTCCCTTCGAAGGTCGGTGCCAGTTCCAGGTGCCGCGCCATGCTTGCCGCCTCTTTGAGGGTCATCCCGGTGAAGTCCGGAACGAGGATCGACAGCGGCGATCTGACGTCT
>JAKJFL010000410.1:0-3751 GCA_022704935.1 Candidatus Rifleibacteriota bacterium | reverse complement strand
ACTCAAGCCGATCGTCGTCATCAACAAGATCGACCGGCCCGATGCCCGCCCCGAGGAAGTCGTCGACGAGGTGCTCGATCTGCTGATCGACGTCGGCGTCGAGGATGACGCCCTCGACTACCCGATGCTGTTCGCGTCGGGCCGCTCCGGATACGCCTGCCGGAAGCTCGATGATCCGAAAGACAGCATCAGGCCGCTGCTCGAAGCCATCGTCGAGTTCGTGCCGCCGCCGACCGGTTCACAGGAAAAACCCGGCAAGATGCTCGTCACGACGCTCGACTACAACGACTACGTCGGTCGTATCGCGATCGGCCGCGTGTTCGACGGGTTCCTCAAGATGAAGTCCGATGTCTGGCTGCTGCACGAGGGCCAAACTCCGCGGCCGTCGAAAATCGTCCAGTTGTATGGCTTCCAGGGAGTGCGGCGTATCGAGATGCCTGAGGTCGGCGCCGGCGATATCGCCGCCGTCGCGGGGCTGGCGAACGTGTCGATCGGCGACACCATTTCGATCACCCCCGAAGGCGACGCGCTGCCCGTCATTCCGATCGACCAGCCGGTCATCTCGATGCTGTTCGCGCCCAACCAGAGCCCGCTGGCCGGCCGCGAAGGGAAGTTCCTCACCGCCCGACAGATCCAGAGCCGTCTGATGAAGGAGCTCGAGACGAACGTCGCGATGAAGGTCGAGCCGACCGAGTCGCCCGACACCGTGAAGGTATCGGGCCGCGGCGAGCTTCATCTCGGTATTCTCATCGAGACGATGCGTCGCGAGGGATACGAGGTGCAGGTGTCCAAACCCCAGGCGATCATCACGAAGGACGAGAACGGCAATCTGCTCGAGCCGATCGAAGAACTCACGATCGATCTTCCGGAAAACTACGTCGGCGCCGTCATGGAAGTGCTTGGGCCGCGTCGCGCGATCATGGAGAGTTCGAAGAAACTCCCCGACGGCACGCTGCGCCTCATCTTCAGCGCGCCCGCGCGAGGCCTGCTCGGCTTCCGGTCGGCCCTGCTGACGATCACGAACGGCACCGGCGTCATGAATCAGTGTTTCAAGGCCTACGAGCCCTACCGGGGCGACATCGCAGGCCGACGGGTCGGCGTCATGGTCGCGATGGAAGCCGGCACCTCGACCCAATACGCGATCGAAATGCTCGTCGAGCGCGGCACGCTGTTCTACGGACCGGGCGAGGACATCTACGTCGGGCTGGTCGTGGGGGAGCGTCCTATAGCAAATGATATGTATGTGAACATCGTGCGCGCGAAGCATCTCACGAACGTTCGCAGTTCGACGAAGGAAGAATTGACCCACATCGCGCCGCCGCGACGAATGTCGCTCGACCAGGCCCTCGAATACGTCGCCGACGATGAGTGGCTGGAAGTCACGCCTGGCGCCGTCCGCATCCGCAAGCGCGAGGTCGACTACAAGCGCCGCGGCTGAGAAGCCTCGAAAGAAGATACGCTCATCACAAAGGGCACGGGTGCGAAGGCTCCGTGCCCTTTGTGATGAGCGTCTGTGAACTTCGTTTCGAGAACCAGCCGGCAGATCATGCGGATGGCTGCAGATGCGATATGAATGCGTGGTATTCCCAGAGAGTGGGGCTATCACACGTTCTCCAACGGAGAGACACAAAAAGAGACAAGAAAAGATAAAAAGTATTTGACAGGTAGGGAATCTTTAAATATATTAGGTTTACTGAGTGACTGATTCTTTGACAAGCGAACTGGTAGCCGCAAGGCGTATACTTTCGGGCTCCGGCCGGTCCTTGAAACGGGTGTCCGAAGCGGGTTTTCTATCGTTCGGTGACGTTCGTGCCAAACCCAAGGGGAAACAATAACCCAGGTATCCCACAGGTCCTCACCGAAAGCATACGTCAGAAGGCAAAAACTTCAAGAGGGGAGGACATCCCTCACCGGATGTCCATCGTCGTCCGCAGAAGAACCCTGCAGCGGGTCCGAACCGCATGAGGGGGTGGTGAACCCAGGGCGGTCGATCGAGCAAAACCCTGAAGGAGAGAAGGCCACGAGAGCTGCTTCGCCCTTGGTGAGTGAAATCGTCGAGTGTTCTCGAAGCGCGCGTGATCGGGAGTAAAGCTCCAGGATAGGCCCAAGTCCAAGATGGAAGCCGGCTGTTTTCGGACAGCGAGGTGCCTGGTGGTGATGTGATCGAAGTGGGTAAGACCCTTCGGTCGGGCGGGTGGTGCCGCCGGCAACACCAGGAAGGAAACCATGAAGGACAGGTAACGATGAAGGAGCAAGGGTCTGGAAAACGGTATCCATATCGATCACGAGTCATGCTCTGAAGGCCCCAACCCTAGGAGTGCCTGCGGGGTGGAATAAACCCGCGAGCCGTCCAAGATGGTATCTCTGTCAGGAGGTTGAGAAAGCCTGCAGATGGAGAGCGTCGGGCCTGAAAACCCGGTCGTCCCGTCCGACGGTGATGGCGCTGAAAGGGACAAAACCCAGGGAGATTCCGGCAGTCCGGCCGGTGTCGACCGATGATCAAACCTTGAAGTCGGCTGAAGCTCACAAGAGGATGTCTAACACTTGCAACCGCGGGTGTTGTGGCTGTGTCGAGGGCCTCGAGGACGTCGAAACGTCTGAGGCTTGGCGTAATCAATGCGCGTCATAGCGCAGCCATTCCAAAACTCTATAGAGCAGGTAACGACAAGAAGGGATGAAACGTGGCGGTAACGTTGCGTTTCCATCGTCGGTCTATTTGATCTCCAGTAGGGAAAGCCAGTTCGCACTGATCTCTGATGAGGTCACTCAGTCTTTTTAGCTCATTTTTCGCCCCGCACTGAGTGCGGGGCGTTTTTGTTTCCTCCGCATTTTCTGTGGGAACTCGGCGTCTTCACCAACCTTCTCTTGGATTACCGCTGTGATCAAGGTGCTCTGGGATGGTGTGGGATGTCTTGTCAGCCTGCATCACGAGGTATGGCAGGACGACGTCAGGGGCGCCCCCATTCGAGATGGCGGATTTTTGGAATACCGCCTTCATCCGAGACGATAACGGTCACTGCTTCGGCGAAAGGGCGATGGCACAGCAGGCGGCGAACATCATCAGGCGACGGATTACGCGCCCGGGCATCGAGGCTTGCAATCGAAGCGCACGGTGAGTTTGTCGGCGTCGCACTCCCCGATGCCGACATCGGTCGTCGCGTCGGAAAGATGATCGATGACGGTGTCTTCAAGCCCTCCGTCAACGAGATAGGAAAAGAACTTCCCGGCCATTTCCTCGGCCCGTTTCCCTTCGAACGTGATCGTGACCTTCTTCATGGGATCTCCCTTCATGAAAAAAATTCTAAAATATAAATATTACCATATAAAGGCATGAAGCGCTCCGAGCGACTGTCAGCGCCGTGGCGGTGCGGCGGAGGGACCGACGGCTTGTTCGGAGTCACGAAACACCCGGGTGTTCGCGGATTCAAGCTTCAGAGCCGTTTCGAAGATACCGGCAGCTTCCTCATCCCGTTTCTGCCGGCCGAGCTCGCTTCCTTTCTTCAGAAGCTTCGCCACGGACTCAGCCTGAACGGGTCCCGTGTCGGCCACGGTCAGGGCAGAAGTGATGATGCCAGCCATCACCTGTTTCCCTCTGCTTCTCTGCATACGATCCTCCTGAACGGTTGAAGCCGTATCCGTGATGATACATCCGGTCAGGATGCGCTGCGAAGAACATTCTTGGATGAAAGCGCACCCCCCATCACCGCGGGGCCGGCGATGGGGGTGTATTTTGAGGGGGACTCATTGATTC
>JAKJFL010000409.1:0-3755 GCA_022704935.1 Candidatus Rifleibacteriota bacterium | reverse complement strand
GTTTGAGCCCCAGACGCGCAGCCTGTACTCGAAACATTTCCCGCTGTGTACAAAGTTGTCGTAGATCTTGTTCGGGGCTTCGAGTGCCGGAAGCTCCCGGAAGGAAATCACCTCACAGGGCCCCTGCATGCCGCACTCGTTCGGCGACAGATCCACTCCCGAAACAAACTCCTGGTAAAAATTGATGTCCGTATGGAGGAACAGATCGGGGGCATCCTCGGATGATGCAGCCGCCGGACTGCCATCTCGGCGTTCCTCCCACAGTTTTCTGCCCGAACCAAAAAAGTCGATGTCGGTCAGATCCGTCCCGGAAGACGGATAATAGCATATACATTGATATTTTTTCAGTTCCCGTGCGAGGGCTTCCATGCCCGTCATGACGGCAGGTCTCCTTTGAGCGTCGGGAAGGCGGAATCCGCAGCGTTCAGCGGCCGAGTTCCTTGCGAATCCAGCCTTCCACTTTTTCCGCGATGACCGGTTTTCCCATCGAGTAGATCTTCCGGTTGATGACCACGACCGGGGTCGTGATGATACCGAAGCCGGCGGCTTCGGGAGTGCCGCTCGCAACCAGGTCGAGTTTGATCTCCTCGCCCGGAAATTTTCTCGTCGCCTCGCTGACGATGCGGGCCGTTTCCTCGCACATCGTGCAACCCGCGGGGTTCTTTATCACCGTGATGTTTACCATGAAGCGTCTCCCGATATGATTTCCTGGCCCATCATTCGCGTTTCAGCAACTCGACGATCTCATGGTATCCCCGGCCTTCCGCCAGGTCAATCGCCCTCCGGCCGTCCAGATCGCGCGACTCTGGGTCGGCCCCATGTTCCAGGAGGTATCGCACCGCCTCCGCATATCCCTGCTGTGCTGCAAGATGCAGGGGCGTCCAGCCATCCTTGTCGGGAAGGTTCACGGCCGCCCCGGCAGCGATGAACAGCCCGGTCATCTCGACGTGCCCACGAAAAGCAGACCAATGCAGGGGCGTCCAGCCGTCGCGCTCGAGGGCATGGACCGACGCGCCGGCTTCCAGGAACAAGCGGGCCATGGCGAGCTTTTCCTTGGCCGCCGCCCAGTGAAGCGGCGTGACGCCGTCGATATTCGCCTTTCCCACCGATGCCCCCGCGGCCAGCAGTCGCCGGGCGATTCCCTCGTGTGTGGTTTTCGAGACATTGAGCAGGGGCGTCTGAACGCCATCCGCATCGGTTCCGTCAGGGTCGGCTCCCCCGGCCAGCAACTCGGCCACCTCTTCCTCCCGACCTTCAAAAACCGCTGACAGCAGCCGTCCGACGGTTTCACCCGAGACCGTGTTTTTCATGTCCATCCAATGTTCCTCCAGCTCTTCACCCTCGCGCAGCCGTTTTGCCTGACTGACACCGTTCCGTCGGGTCCGAACCGGCCTGCCGCACTCCTGATATGATGCACGTCCGGCCCTCCTTCCGCAATGGGATTCCCGTCACATCTTTCGGAGGGCGTCTCCAACGGCTCCGGATAACGGCCCCGTGAGCCTGCTTGCATCCCGTGCTCCAACCTTGGCTCCTGACGGAGGACGATGTATACTCGGAGTGGTCTCGAGGAACGCCGCCGGCCCAGCCGGCCAGGGTTCCAGACCAGTACAAGGCGAGGAACAAATAATCGACAGGAGGAATGATGTGAAGAAAGACAACGTCAAGATCGCGATCTGGGGATTCGGGGCCATGGGAAGCGGCATGGCCGAAGTGCTGCTGCGCAAGAAGGGTGTCGAGATCGTCGGCGTGTGCGATATCCACCCGAACCGCTCGGGAAAGAGCATGTTCGAGGTACTCGGCGTTCCCCGGGGCAACCACAAGGACGTGATCATTCAGAGCGACATCCACAAGGTCATCTCGAAGAAGTCGGCCGACCTCGTGCTGCTGGCGACGGATAGTTTCACCAGCAAGGCCTTCGACAAGATCAAGCTGATCGTCGAACTGGGCATCAACGTCATCACCACCGCCGAGGAAATGGCGTATCCGAAAGCCAAAGAGCCCAAACTCTCCGAAGAGATGGATCGCCTGGCGAAGGCGAATGGCGTCAGTATTCTCGGCACCGGCATCAACCCCGGCCTCATCATGGACCTGCTCGTCGTGCTGATGACCGGCGCCTGCACCGACGTCGAATTCGTCAAGGCCGAGCGCGTCAACAGCCTTTCCCCCTTCGGCCCGGCCGTCATGGAGGAGCAGGGCGTGGGCATCACGCTCGACGAGTTCGAGAAACAGTCGAAGGCCGGCCACCTGGCGGGCCACGTCGGCTTCAACGAGTCGGTTAACATGATCTGCGACGCGATCGGCTGGAAGCTCGACAAGCCCGTCGAGCAGACGATGGCTCCGATCGTCTCCAAGGTGCTGCGCAAGACGAAATACGCCGAAGTGAAGCCCGGCAACGTCGCCGGCTGCACCATGAAGGGCTTCGGCTACGTGAACGGCAAGCTCGCGGTCGAGATGATCCACCCGCAGCAGATCGAGCCCGAACTCGAAGGCACCGATACCGGCGATTACGTCGTCATCAAGGGCACTCCGAACGTCAACCTGGCGAACAAGCCAGAGATCCCCGGCGGCATCGGCACCATCGCGATGTGCATCAACATGATCCCGCAGGTCATCAACGCGAAGCCCGGCCTGCACACCATGCTCGACCTGCCGATCCCGCGCGCCATCATGGGCGACATGCGCGAACAGATCCACGACTGATTCCAGATCGTATCTGATACCCTGGCGGGGGCGTGAAACACATCGTTTCCGCCCCCGCTTTTCGTCGAAATGTTTTGACAAATTTCGGAAGCAGTCGCTATATTTTGATCACTCAGACACCATCTGAAAGAGAGGATTCTATGAACAAGTTGTGGGCTCTCTGTCTTGCGCTTTTCCTTTCGGCATCGGCCGTGTCGGCTCAGAGCGATCTCGATCCGGCATACGCAAAAACGTTTGGAAACGGCCTCGTTCTCGTCGCCCAAACCGGGTTTCCGGCAAAAGCGCAGTTCGACCCGGCCCAGTTCGATTACCGGGACGGCAAGTTCTTCATTCCGGCCGGTCCGACGGCCGAATTCAACGTCAGAACCCTCCTTCCCAATGGTTTGACTCTGGGCGCGGCCCTAGAAAAGCTGAAAAAAGAACAGGCGGGCAACCTGAAGCATCACAAGGCCGACTACTGCGTCTGGAAAGTCTGGTCCTCACACGAAGGCGGCACCCCGAGGGCAAACATCACCTGGCCCGCCAGCCTGAAGGACGAGCCGAAGTGGGCCTCCCCTCTCGAAGGGTTCACCAGCCTCGATCCGGAAGTTTACGACTGGACCGCTCCCGGCGCCAAGTATGAGGGCGACTTCAGAAGCGCCTTCTGGTCGATGATGGCGGCCAGCAAACCCGGAGAAAAACTGTATGTTTCCTTCCACGTCTGCTACGAGTACGAGGTTCCCGGCGGCCAGGTCGAAAGCAAGTGGAACTCCGACAAGAACAAATTCGAAGACGTGATTTCGAATGGCATGATCGGCTACGCCTATTCCGAGCCGCTGGCGGCTTCGACGGTCGAGTTCAAGTAAAATCCCGGATATCCAGCCGGACGTTCCCGCGGACAGGTTTCGCGGGAACGTTTTTTTCGGGTTGTCTTTGTTTGCGCGAGGGTGCGGGAAAACTGGCTGACGACGTACAAAAAAACGGCAATCGCAACTCTGCCGGCCACCGAAAACGCAGATTCCATCGCATTTTCTTTGGTGGCATGAAATCTGCGTATTGTCGGGCAACTCAACATC
>JAKJFL010000408.1:0-3769 GCA_022704935.1 Candidatus Rifleibacteriota bacterium | reverse complement strand
GACAGGACCGAAGCCATGGGAATCGTCGAACGCATGCTCCGGCTCGAAGGGAAGGCCCACATGCAGGCTTCCGCGTGCCATGCCGTGCGGGTGCTGAACGAGACGCGGCTTTTTCCGGTGCTGATCGAGCTTTTTGCTGACCCCTTCCTGTTTCGGGAAGCATTGGGCGTTTTCGAGGGATTGCCTGGTGCGGAGTCCGTTCAGACGCTCGAGTCGGTGCTCGAACAGACCGCCGACGATGATCGGAAGCAGGAAATCGCGGCGTCGATCGGCCGGATCAGGCAGTCGATGGAAAACGCTCTCAAGCCGCCTCCCCGGAAGACGCGCTTTGCGCCCTGGGTGAAGCTCTGACGAAAGTTTTTGCCGGGAATCCGGGCGCATCGCGATGCGCCCGCGGTTGCACGTGACGAACGCCTTTCCCACGATTGCGCACTAAAACTCGTGCGTTTGCCCTGCGTCGGGACTTGATGCCGAAGGGGGATTCGGGGTATAACCTGCTTTCGCAGGCCTGCCGCGAAGAACCGGGGTCCGGGAACGCATCGGACCGGGCCGGGCGGCGAAGCCGCAGGATTATCCGCATGGAGGTGCGTCATCAATGCAGCCGACAATCGCTCAGATACTCAAGATGTCCCCGTCTTCCGATCCTGTCATCGTCAACGGATGGGTCCGGACGAAGCGCACCAGCAAAAACGTCGCCTTCATCGCCGTCAATGACGGCTCGACGATCCTGAACATCCAGGCCGTCGCCGATCTCGAGGGCGGCGCGATCACCGAAGCCATGCTGGCTGACGTCACGACGGGCGCAGCCGTGCGCATCACCGGCAACCTCGTCGCCTCGCAGGGAAGCGGCCAGGCGGTCGAGCTGAAAGCGCAGAAGGTCGAGGTGCTTGGCGCTGCCGATCCAGAGAAATACCCACTCCAGCCAAAGAAGCACTCGCTCGAATTCCTGCGCGAGATTGCGCACCTTCGGTTTCGCACCAACACGTTCGGCGCGATGTTCCGCATCCGGCACGCGATGGCGTTCGCGATCCACAAGTTCTTCAACGACCACGGTTTCTTCTACGTGCACACCCCGATCATCACCGGGTCGGACTGCGAAGGCGCCGGCGCGATGTTCCGCGTCACGACGCTGGACCCGAAGAACCCGCCCCTGAAGGACGACGGCAGCATCGACTTCTCGAAGGATTTCTTCGGCAAATCGACGAATTTGACCGTCTCGGGCCAGCTCGAGGCCGAACTCGCCGCGATGTCGCTCGGGAAGGTCTACACGTTCGGCCCGACGTTCCGCGCCGAGAACTCGAACACCACCCGGCATGCGGCCGAGTTCTGGATGATCGAACCCGAGGTCGCGTTCGCCGATCTGACCGACAACATGGACCTGGCCGAGGAGTTCCTGAAATATCTCGTGCGCTATGCTCTCGACAACTGCAAGGACGACCTCGAGTTCTTCGACAAGCGCCTCGCGGAAGAGGAAAAGACGAAGAAGCAGGAAGAGCGCAGCGAGATGGGCCTGCTGCAGAAACTGCACTTCATGATCGAGAACAAGTTCGAGCGCATCACCTACACCGAGGCGATCGAAATCCTGAAAAATTCGACCCCGAATAAAAAGAAGAAGTTTCAGTATCCCGTCGAAAAATGGGGCATCGACCTCCAGTCGGAGCACGAGCGGTATCTCGTCGAAAAGCATTTCAAGAAGCCGACGATCCTGACCGACTACCCGAAGGAGATCAAGGCGTTCTACATGCGGCTCAACGAAGACGGGAAGACGGTGCGCGCGATGGACGTGCTCGCGCCCGGCATCGGCGAGATCATCGGCGGCTCCCAGCGCGAGGAGCGGTATGACGTGCTCAAGCGCAAGATCGAGGAGTTCAAGATTCCCGAGGAGAGCATGTGGTGGTATCTCGAGACCCGCAAATACGGCACGGCCGTCCACAGCGGCTTCGGCCTGGGCTTCGACCGGTTTTTGATGTTCGTGACGGGCATGGGAAACATCCGTGACACGGCTCCGTTCCCCCGCACCACCGGCAGCGCCGAGTTCTGAGTCACAACAGCCTCACCACAGAGCCGCAGAGATCATTCATCGCAAAGACTCGAAGACATAAAAAACAATTGCATATACAACCGTAGGGGAGGGTTTGAAACCAGCCCTTATGGCGCAATGGTGATTGCATTTGAACATGCCGGACATGAACACCCGAAATGCGGCGTGAAATGTCGGAATAAGAATATATTGTAATATATTTTATATCCGTGGACGGTCGAAAAAGTAACCGGAGGTCCTGGCGGACCTCCGGTTGTGGTTTCGGGGAGTTCTCGAGACTCAGTCTTCGTCTTCTTCGGGGATGGGGAGCTTGCGGTTGCACTTGGGGCAGTGGGTCCAGCGGTCTCCCGAGATGTCGACCTCTTCCTTTTCGACTTCGAATACAGCGCCGCACGGACACTCGATCGTGATGATGTCGTTTTCCATGGCACGCCTCCTCTCACGGTGATTTGAAATGTACCTCTCACCTCAAACGTAGCGCAAAACAGTCGCATTGTCCATTCAAAACAACCCGCCGGGTGCCGGGGCGGACTTCTCCCTCCAAGGATTTTGTCGGAGCCGTTTGAACGGCTTCCCTCTTCATTGAGGATGCCGAGGAGGTGTATACTCCTGCACGAGTGTAGCATCTGTCCCTGGAGGGTGGTTTGATGACGCGTGGCGCATGGTTCTGGCGGTTCATTCCCGTTTTAGTTCTGGCGGCGGTTCTCGTCGGCTGTTCCGCTCCCGTTGCGTTCTGCGCGGGAGCGGATGAGACAATGACGTTTCAGCTGCTGCGCGGCCGGGCGGCTCTTTCCCGGAATGGCGGCAGCACCTGGCTCGATCTGGGGCCCGAGCCGATCGCCGTGCGATTCCAGGATATGCTTCGGTCGGAAGGGGATGCCCGGGCCGAGCTGGCGTATCCCGACGGAAGCTTGCTGCGCATCAGGTCGAACACGCGGATCACCCTTCTGAAAACCGGCGTTCAGCTCCAGGTGGGCGAGTGCTGGTTCGCTTTGAAGAAGCAGCCGGGCACGTTCCAGGTGACGACGCCGACGACGCATTGCGGCGTTCTCGGCACCACCTTCGACGTGGTCGCCGACCGGTTCGGCCGGACGCGGGTGCGGGCGTTCGAAGGGATCGTCTCGGTGAAGGCGCACGGCGACGCGCGAAACCGACAGCTCGTCCTGCAGCGCGGCATGATGACGGTCGTGAACGACCGCGAACATACGGGAGACGTGGTGAAGCGGTTCGATCCGGCCGGCGAGGATGCCCGCATCCGGAGCGAATGGAAGGATATCGTCCCGATGAAGATCGGCCCGGGACGTGCGGAACTGCCCCGCGGCCTGCCCCCGATGAAACCGTCTACGGCAGATGGCTGGAAGCCGGTTTACCGGCAGGAACCGGCGGAAGCGCCCGTTCCCGCCCGACCGGCAGCAACGGAGCCCGCGGAACAGGCCGAAGAGGCGTGGCAGGAAACGAGCTCGGCACGGGCCAGCGCCGACTTTTTCCAGAAGATGCGGGACCGGCGCCTGCATCTCGATGAGCGCAAGGAAAACGACGAGGCGGCGCTGGACGGGCTTCCGCCCAAAACGGCTTCGGAGGCTGATGACAACGCGCTTTCCGAAGGCATGGGGGCCAGGTTCGGCCAGGCCCGTTCCGGGGCGCTCGGCGCGACCGGGCAGCCGGCCCTGCGCGAGGAGTATCTTCGGAATCGGAGCCAGCTCGTGATGGTGCAGGACGAAATCGAGC
>JAKJFL010000407.1:0-3771 GCA_022704935.1 Candidatus Rifleibacteriota bacterium | reverse complement strand
CGGGTCGGTGGAGTGTCACGGCTATCTGCTAGGCGCGCGCGTGAGATGTTCGTGATGATTTCCGTCACGGTCCCTGGACGGGCTGGTGGGGCGGAGAGACGATCATCCGGAGGAAGAGCCGGGGATATGCCGGTGTGTGCCGCCGGCCTGATCCGACCTTGCTCGTTCTTGAACGCTGCAGCAAAACGGTGCGGCTGGATGGAAATGGAGTCGTTTATATATAAAAATAAATATATATCATGGTCCTTCGCAGCCGGCGCGGGGCCTGCGCGAACTAGCTCTGCGAAGGGGAGCCGGCGTTGAAGCGGAAGGATGGGCAGGCGCATGACCGGGAGACGGCAGGTCGGCCGCCATTGGGGAAAGGGCCGGCGGCCGTGTGCGAGAAACATCCAGGTGGGTGGCTCGATGGTGGGACTTCGCGTTGCGGTCGGATAGAGAAGGCGCGGTCTGGGAGGATCGAGAGGCCCGGCGTGCAGAGAGCGGATTCGGGGTGATGCGCGGCCGGCCCAGCCGTGCGTCGAAAGGGCGAACCACTTCCAGACTTCCGGCAGGGGTGACGCTAGGATAAGCTCCACATGCGGCTTCGCGGCAGACTGCCAGTCGGATGTCTGCGCCATCCTGCGAAGGCGGGAAATCTCGAATCGCGAGATGAGGCACTTCTGGAGATACAACGGTTCTCTGAGCCCCTTCTCGGGCTGACGGGAAGGGCGTATGGCCGGCTGCGCGCGCACGTCCGCGAGGGTGAGATCGGGCGTGCATGAGGCGGCGGTGGCGTGGGGCCGCATCTCGGGGCGTGGGGGAAACCTGCATTTCATGACGTCGAGTCGCTGCCGGGGCTGGGTCTGCGCGGGAGCCGGCGGGGCAAAGGCATGGTCTGTCCGCGACACGACGGGCGGAAGAACGGAAACGGAGGAGTGTTTCACGCGCGGCATGCGGAAAAGGCGTCGGGGATCCGCGGCGAAACAGTGCTGTCCTTCTTTCCCGGGAATCGTTACGGGAAACAGCAGTTTTCCGGCGAACAGCGATCGGGCGGCATGGCTGACAATCCTGCGGGCGACAGGGAAAATCGCAGGTTTTGCCGGGAGAGCCGCGTCAAAAACGGGTTCGGAAAATCTTCCGAGATGCGACAGGCTCATGACGGAGTATTCGACGAGAGGCGATCCACAGAAGCCTGGGTCAGTTTGATGGCTTCCAGCAGTCCCGTGACGCGGGAGCCGAGGATTGCCTGCTTGCGGACGATTTTCTCATGAATGCGATCGGGGCAGGAGAAGAAGGCGTCGATATCATGGATGGAAGCTCGCTTCGACGGATGGGAGACGGCGAGCGAATCGCGCCAGAATCGCGGCGGCTGAACGATTTTCGCATGCCGGTGCTCGATCGGACCATACAGAGTCTTGCGGGCACGATCCATCAGGCAGGCATACAGCATGTCGATTCCGGACACCATCGAGTGAGGAAGTGTCGAGCGTCTGGCGAGAAGTTCGAGCGGGAACACCTTCTTGAGGAGAGGGCCTGGCGAGGCCGGCGTGAAGAGAATGGCCGGGTCGGGATGCCTGTATCGTTTGTGGAAATCCGTTCTGGGAGCCACGGGCGGCATCGAGCAGGTCGAGTCGGGGGTGACCGGCGGCAGAGCGAGAGCCGGCCGGGAATATGAATTGATGATATCGAGCCTGGGAAAATGAAGTTGGGCGTGCGTGTGCCGGAGGAGCCGGATGCGCGTTGCGGAGTCCTCCCAGGCCACCGCCCTGACAAGAAGCCAGTCCTCGCCGCCGGAAAGCCGTCGGTGTGAGGAGACGGGTTCGAGACAGGATGGGAAGGTCGTCAGGAGAATGTATGGTTCCGAGTGTGTGCTGATGCGAGTTTCCGGGGGTTGATATCCCGGTGCGGAAAACTCGCGGACGTCGATGGTGGCTCCGCAAAGCCCCGGAGTTTCGACAGGGAGGGAAGGCATTGCTGTGCTGACGACGGGGCCCGACGTGACGAGGTCCGGCCGTTTTCCGAAATTCGGCAGGGGGAACTGGTTGTCCGGCTCATACAGATTCCAGAACTCGTATTCCGAAGGAACGGCCGGAGTGCGGACTGGCGCCACATCGACGATTCCATACACCCAGACGGCCCCGTTCAGGTGGGCGGAAGGCGCCAGAAGCTGAAGGAGAGGCAGTTTGAGCAGCTTCACATGGTCGGAGTAATCGATGTCGGAGACGGCGAATGAGTCTGACTGGAGCCTCTGCATGCCGGCATATTGCGAGATTTTTCCCGGACTCCAGGCGGCCGGGAAAACGCTCCGTGTGTCGAACACGCTGCGCGTGACGGGGGAAAATTCGAGATTCCTGAACGACCAGGTCATCGGCTTGAAAAAGACGGAGATGCTTGACGGCCGCTTCAGGAGAGAAATTCCCGAGATGCCCTGTTTGAAGAGATAGTCGTATGTTTCGAGGTCGGCTGCGAAATCCAGCGTGGCCGGTGATGGACGGGAAGACGTATCCGGTATCGCGATCCGGTAGGGAAGGGCATCCCAGGTGATTTGGGGGAGCGTAAGCTCGATCAGGAACGGGGCCATGCCGAAATGACGCGGCAGGCGGAAGGGTGGAGGAGCGATCGGAACGACGCGCTGGAGCGAGGGTTCGAAAAAGAGCCGTCCGATCGCATCCGCCGCACGTTCGGGATCGCGTGTGTAAACCGCGTCTGGATCGATTCCGAAGAATCGAGGCATGGAAAGGGCGAAGCCTGGCGCGGTCGGGATATTGCGAGCCGGGGATGAGAGGGAATCGAGTGAGAGTTCGCCTGGAAGCGGAGAAGTTGCCGGAAAAGCAAGACGTTTCCTGCGTCGCAGACGAATCTGGAAGGTGGCCTCGTTCTGGAATTTGTCGAACCCGGCACAGATATCGTCTGCCAGAAACGAGGTGTCGTGCGGGAGGATGGAGAACTCGGCCAGCAGAACGCCAAGCCTGAGGGCGATCGAGGTGCGACGGGCCTCGAACGGGGTGATCGCCGGAATCGCCCATCCCCTCGTTTCGGGCGGATACGAGCGGGGAGGAGCGGGGACGGCGGGTGTCAGTTCGCGAAGCGCGGACATCCCGGCACGTATCTGGTGGGTGAGCCGGTCCTGGTCTTCTGATCGCGGGAAGATGCCGGTGACGAGTTCCAGGTTCGAACGCACGAACGCCGTAAGTTCGAGATACGCATCCGGCGCGGTGGGAATCGGGAGGGCCTCGCGTGTGGGAATGTCGATCGGGGAATGACTGACGCCTGTCGGCGCGGCGCGAATATGGTCGTCGAGCAGCCATGGAAGCTCGCCGCGGCAGGAAAACGACGTGCAGAGGTTGAACTCCGTCGACATGAGCGATGGTCTGATCTCCGGGGCAAACTCGATGCGCTGGAAGAGAAACGCATCCAGCCGTCGCTGCTTATTCTGGAACCCGAGGAGCTGGGTGAGGGAGGGCAGGTCGGCGGGGGCTATATAGCCGCGCCATTCCGGTTTCCGGTCCGACATGACGTCGAGCCATGAAAGATAGGTGCTGGAATAGATCTCGAACCGGCATCGCGAGGCGAACCGGTCGTCGAAATGATAGAGGGGTTTCGCTGAAATCGACGGCCGTTCCTCCTGCTCGAGCGCGGCGACGGGCGGCGGCGCAAATTCCGGGTCGAGAGTGAACCGGGGAGGGATCCTTCCGTCGCGGACGGCCATGAGGGCGGGGAAATGGAGGTCGAGAATCGGCGGGAGACTCCGGCGGCCGGTGCCGGATAGACGCAAACGGAACCGATAGGCGG
>JAKJFL010000406.1:0-3775 GCA_022704935.1 Candidatus Rifleibacteriota bacterium | reverse complement strand
GCCTCGATGTTTTAGACGGGAAGATCCTGTTCGAGTGCAAACCCGCCGAAGAAACCCCCTGAGCGGACCGCTCACCGATCCGGCCTTTAACGCCGCCGCGGGGCGGTAACGGCCATGCTCCGGCATCGGCGAATTTTCTGCTGGTCTTCCCCGTCGGATCGATTTATCATGTTCGCTCTGAAAGAAACAATCGCTGGAATGGAGGTACATTCGCGTGACTGCTTCATCCGATACGACAGGAACTGAAACGAGATATCCGTGGTTTTCCGTCGGTGACATCAACGGCTTTTTCGGGTTGATGATCGACAACGTGACGGTGCTTGCCTTCCTGGCATTTATACTGAAAAATATCTTCGGCTTCCCGGGCGAGATCATCTACACGAAGATGTTTCCGGGAACGGCGTTTGGCGTGCTGTTCGGCGATATCGTCTATACGATCATGGCCAGAAACCTCGCCCGCCGCACCAACAACCCGAACGTCACGGCGATGCCGCTCGGCCTCGACACCCCGTCGGCGATCGGCACCGCGTTCATCGTTCTCGGTCCCTGTTTCGTCGGCCTGAAGAAGACCGGCATGAGCGAGATGGACGCGGCGATGATGACCTGGTATGTGGGCATGGCGACCCTGGTGCTGACTGGCATCTTCAAGCTCGCCTTTTCCTTCGTGGGCGGCTGGGTGCAGAAGATCGTGCCGCAGGCCGGCCTCCTCGGGTCTCTCGCGGGAATCGGCCTCGCACTGATCGGTTTCATGCCGCTGCTCAAGATCTTCGGCATGCCCGTCGTCGGCATGATCTCTCTCGGCCTCATCCTCTACAACCTCGTCGCGAAGATCAGGCTGCCCCGGAACTTCCCCGGGGTCTTCCTCGCCATCGGTTTGGGCACGCTCGTATATTATGTCTTGGGCTATTTGCAGTTGCCGGGAGGCTCGGCCAGCCTGCCCAGCCCCGAGTTTCACTTCGGGCTGCCGATTCCGACGCTGGACTTCCTCAAAGGCTTGAACAACGCGATGGCCTACCTGCCGGTCGCCTTCCCGTTCGCCCTGCTGACCGTCATCGGTGGCATCAACGTCACGGAAAGCGCCCGCGTGGCCGGCGACCATTACAACACCCGCGACATCCTGCTCACCGAGGCCATCGCGACACTGATCGCCGGAGTCTGCGGCGGGGTTGCACAGTCGACGCCGTATATCGGCCAGCCCGCCTACAAGGCGATGGGCAGCCGCGCGGGATACACCCTGCTGACCGGCATCTTCGTCGGTCTGGGCGGCATTCTTGGCTATATCGGGTTCATCGTGGAGCTGATTCCCGAAGCGGTGCTTGCGCCGATCCTCATGTTCGTCGCGCTGGACATCATGTGCCAGGCATACGAAGCCTGTCCGACGCGGCATGCGCCTGCGGTCGCGTTCGCCTACTTCCCCACCGTCGCCCGCCTTCTGGCCATCCAGTATGCCGGCGCGGCGGCGGCGCCCGACAAGGTCGCCAAACTCTTCGAAACCGCGAAGGGCCTTCCCGACGTCGTCGTCACCGTCGCCCTCGGGAACGGATTTATACTTACGGCTATGCTCTGGGGCGGTTTCCTCGCGGCGTTGATCGATCGCAAGTTGAAGGAGTCATCCGTGTATCTGCTGATCTGCGCAGGGCTGACGTTCTTCGGTATCATCCACTCGGCCGTGCCGGACGGTAACATGTATCTCCCCTGGCTGCTGCAGCCCGAGGCGTATCGGCAGATCCCGTATCAGTTCGCCATGGCCTATCTCGTTCTCGCCGGGATGATGTTCGGCCTCTCGTTCACGGCCGAAAGCAGGGAACCCCTTCCGCAGGCTGGCCACGGCTCCGGCCCGGGCCATGCCCATGGCTGAGAGATGAAGCCCTGATTGCCCTCGGATATACGAAACCGGCTGTCTGCCAAGGCAAACAGCCGGTTTCTTTCTGAACGGGAACTTATGCGTTACAGGACAACTGCTGCTTCAACGTTCCGGTAATCCCTTTGCCAGGTTCAAAGCTCCAGTTCCTGGCGAGGCGCGATGCGCATGCTATAGAAGGAACGATGGATGAAGACGGTCGATACGACGAAGAAGACCGCCGCCAGGGCATGCGTCAGGCCTGCCTGGCCGCCTGCCGCCATGCCCACGGCCATCTCGACGGCCAGGAGGCCGAACAGGGTCGTGAACTTGATGATCGGGTTCATTGCCACCGAGCTGGTGTCCTTGAACGGGTCGCCGACCGTGTCACCGGCCACGCAGGCGTCGTGCAGGTCGGTTCCCTTGGCGTGAAGCTCCGTCTCGACGATTTTCTTCGCGTTGTCCCAGGCACCGCCGGCGTTGGCCATGAAGATGGCCTGGTAGAGCCCGAACAGCGCGATCGAGATCAGGTAGCCGATGAAGAAGAACGGCTCGAGGCAGGCGAACGCCAGGGTTGTGAAGAAGACCGCCAGGAAGATGTTCCACATGCCCTTCTGCGCGTAGATCGTGCAGATCTCGACGACCCGCTTGCTGTCTTCGATCGAGGCTTTCTCTGTCGTGCCGAGCTTGATGTTCGCCTTGATGAACTCGACGGCCGCATACGCACCCGCGACAACGGCCTGCGTGGAGGCGCCGCTGAACCAGTAGATGACGGCACCGCCGGCAATGAGGCCGAGCAGGAACGGCGGATGCATCACCGAGAGGCTTGTCATGCTCTCGGTCAGCCCGTTGGTGAGCGACATGATGATCGAGAAGATCATGGTGGTCGAACCGACGACCGCGGTGCCGATGAGAACGGGCTTCGCCGTGGATTTGAACGTGTTTCCCGCGCCGTCGTTCTCTTCGAGAAGCTCCTTCGCGACGGTGAAATCGGGCGTGAACCCGAACTCCTTCCTGACTTCCTCGCCGATGCCGGGAAGCGTTTCGATCATGGACAACTCGTAGACCGACTGGGCGTTGTCCGTGACCGGGCCCCGCGATGGTGACCGGCCCCATGCCCAGAAAGCCGAACGCGACGAGGCCAAACGCGAAGACCGCTGGCGCCTTCATGATATCGGACGGGACTCCGAGGCTGACAATGTAGGCGATTCCCATCAGGCCGACGATCGTCATGCCCAGCCAGTAGCCGCTGAAATTCCCCGCGGTGAGCCCCGACAGGATATTGAGCGACGCCCCGCTTTCTCGCGACGAATTCACCACTTCGCGGGTATGGCCGGAGTTCACCGAGGTGAAGATCTTGACCATTTCAGGCACGACCGCGCCGGCCAGCGTTCCGCAGGTGATGATGGTGGCGAGCTTCCACCAGAGCGAGCCGTCCCCTAGATTCGGGATCAGCAGCGCACTGCATGCGTAGGTGACGGCGACCGAGATGAGCGAGGTGATCCACACCAGCGTGGTGAGGGGAATTTCGTAATCGAACTTGGTGGCCTGGCCATACTTGCCGTGCACGATGAATTCGTTGAGGAAGTAGCTCCCCACCGAGGTCACCACCATCATGACGCGCATCGCGAAGATCCAGACGAGCAGCTGCACCTGCACCGATGCGGAAGACACGGCCAGCATGATGAACGTGACGAGCGCCACGCCAGTGACGCCATAGGTTTCGAACCCGTCCACCGTCGGGCCGACCGAGTCGCCCGCGTTGTCGCCCGTGCAGTCGGCGATGACGCCCGGATTGCGCGCATCGTCTTCCTTGATCTTGAACACGATCTTCATCAGGTCGCTGCCGATGTCGGCGATCTTCGTGAAGATGCCGCCGGCGATGCGGAGGGCGGAGGCACCGAGGGATTCACCGATCGCGAAGCCGATGAAACA
>JAKJFL010000405.1:0-3776 GCA_022704935.1 Candidatus Rifleibacteriota bacterium | reverse complement strand
CTGGAGCCCGGGAAAATGGGAGTGCATGCCGCCCAACCTGTTCAGCCTGCTCCAGTATGCGAAGAAGGCGACGCATTTTTACGAGAATGAAGCGCAGTTCTGGGCCGATCTGAGCGTTCCGGTCGCAGATGGCGGGCGGATGGCTCCCGACGGAAGCTTCGACTGCACGGGCGTTTCTTACATCATCGGGGACCTGACGATCTCCTCGGACCTGAAGGTTTCGGGCAAGGGCATCGTCGTCGTGAGAGACAACATCTTCCTTTCGGCGAATGTCGAGCGGGTCGGGAACGCCGTGTTCTCCCTGATCGCCAGACGCGGGGCGTTCCTGGTCGACTCGCCCTGTATGCTAATCCAGGCGGCCTGTTACTCGAATTACTCGCCGCAGAACGCGGCCGGGAATCCTCTCGTGATAGACGGGAATCTCGTCACAAACGAGTTCAAACGTGATGATCTCAACAGTCTCGAGGTCGTCTACAACAGCGCCGCATGCCGCGTTTCCCCGTTGTCCGTTCAGCGTGATGTTGGCAAATACGACCCGGAGCGGTATATTGTCAGCCTTGGAAAACGCTGGGCAAGGTTCGAGTATGCGAAAAGAAACTGACGTGACATCCTCCGGTAGATGGCGGGCAGGGCTTTCTCTCCTCGAGGTGCTGATCGCCACATTCGTCTTCATGCTTGCCGCAATTCCGATCTACCGCGCGATCTCGATCGGCGCCACGAAGGAAATCGACTCGACGAAGCTCTCGATGGCTCGCAAGATTCTCGATTCGTTCCGTTCAGAAGTCATGAGCAGACCCTTCAAGGAGCTGGCGGACCAGAATTCCTCGAACAGTGAGACGTTCGTGAAAATGGAAGGCGGGTACCCCGAAACCATCGACAAGGTGATGGAAATCCAGACGAGATACAAGGATTTCAAGCTCGAGCCCGCAATTCGCTTCACGACACCGAACAAAACGATTCTCGAGTTTCGCGGCGTCGTGAAATGGACCAACTCCGAAGGGACCACCCGGAAAGAAGAAATCATTTTTCTGGCCGTGAAACCATGACCGGGATACGCCGTTTTCGCGGCTTCACCTTCATCGAGCTTCTCATCGCCGCTGTCATCACGGGGCTGCTGATCTTCGGCGTTTTCAAGGTTCTTCTCGGAGCCCGGCACGCAGCCGGCCTCGCAGCAGCCAAGGGCGCGGCCAAGGACATGACGGAAGTCATTCTCAAGGCTCTCGAGCGCGATATTTCGAATTCGCGCGCGACGGCGGTTATGGCAGGGTCGGGCGGCAGCCAGAAACCAGTGGTGGTCCGATCGTTCAAGCAGGCGGGAAGTGACTGGACGATGCTCGTGCCTGAAGGAAATTCCTCGAAGCGGATCACCTACCGGATGGATGGAAAAAAACTCTCCCGGGTCGATGCGAGCGGAACGACCAGGCTACTCTGCGAGTCGGTCGAAGACCTGCGCATCGCCGATCTGAGCGAAGGCCAGATTGCCGCCGAGGTGAAGATCGGGTTGATTCCCGACGGCATGAAGGATCCGGTCATACACCATCAACGCCTGCTCATCACCATCCGCGAAGCCGTCGAAGCCGCCCTCGACCCCCGCTGGCGGAACACGAACGACGTGCTGACCCATTACTGACGGGGGCGCTTTCACGGCTGTTCCGCTACGAACGCGTATAAAAGCTGGTCGATGATCGTTCCATCCTTGATGACGGCTTTTCGCAGCCGCCCTTCCAGCGTATAGCCGGCCTTTTCAAGCACTTTTGCAGAAGCCGGATTCGTTCTGTAGGGCATGGCATAAATTCGCACAAGGCCGAACTGTCGCATCGCATGCCGGGCCACTGCGGAAACTGCCTCCGTGACGATTCCCTTTCCCTGGAATGGCTCTCCGGGCTGGTTCAAAGTTCGGCGGAAAAACGTTCCACATCTGATCTGATGGTGAACCCAATTCCGCCGACAGCCTCGTCGTCGACACAGATCGCGAAGAGCGTTTCGGACTTCCTGCTCATCGCTACTTCGATATAGGAAATGGCATGGTCGAGCGTATACGGATGATGAGGGAAGGGGCCGAAAGAAAAACCCCCGGGGTTGCCCCCGGGGGTTTTCAGAACGGGATTACTTGTTGGCGTTGGCCTTGAGGGCTTCATACTCTCCCTTGGCCTTGTTCATTTCGGAAGCCACCTTGGCGGCATCCTCCTGGCGGCCCTGGGCGAGCATCTCGTTGTAGAGGCGATAGAGTTCCTGATACTTGGCATACGCGAGCTGGACTTCGGATGCATAGGTTCCGACGCTCTCGGCACCGCCGGAGATCGTGACCTGCGCCGTGCTCTGGTCGCCGCTGACCGGGATCTCGGCGCCGCCGACGACGGAGTCACCGATGGTCACGCTGCCGGTGACGGCGGTGTCACCGATCGGGTTGGAGCCGACGGGCAGGGCGATGGAGCCACCCTGGTCGGTCTTGTGGCCGAACAGACCGGCGATCTTGTGGGCGGCCCAGTTCCCGACGAAGCCGCCAACCATACCGCCTATGATCGTTCCGAAGGGCGGGAAGATCGCGGAACCAAGCATGGCACCGACGGTCGAACCGACGGACTGACCGGCAACGCCGATCCAATCGATCTGCTTGAACGCCTGCTTGAGCGAGAAGCGGCCGTTCTTCAGATCACCGGCGAGGTAGGAGCCAACGGAGCTGCCGACGACGGAGCCGAAGGTCGGGGCGAGAGCCGAGAGGAAGCCGCCGACAACCGGAACGGCGGAGAGGAAGGGCACGAAGAAGGAGCCGGCAGCGGCACCGGTGACGGATCCGACGACGGAACCGGCGAACTCGGCGCAGACTACGGTCTTGAGGGCCTTCTTCAGGCTGGGCTTTTCACCCTTCACGATCTGGGTCGCCAGGTCGACGCCGACGGTGATACCGGCGGTGACGAGCAGGTTCTTGGCGCTGAAGCCGGACTTGAGGCTGTCCTTCACATTCTGGACGCCCTGGCCGACCATGGCCTTACCGGTTTCGTAACCGGCCTTGAACTTGTTGGAGGTGACTTCCTTGAAGCCGGGCTTGTCAGCCTTGGGGCTCTGACCGGCCTGGCCGGCCTGCTCGGAAGTCTTACCACTCTGACCGGACTGCTCGGAAGTCTGGCCGCTCTGACCGGACTGGCCACTCTGACCAGACTGCTCGGAAGCCTGACCGCTCTGACCGGACTGGCCGCTCTGACCGGACTGACCGCTCTGGCCAGACTGACCGCTCTGACCGGACTGCTCGGAAGTCTGGCCGCTCTGACCGGACTGACCGGACTGACCGCTCTGACCGGACTGCGCGGAATCAGCGCTGCCCTTGGCAGGAGGGGTGTTCTTGTGGAAGATTTTGGAGATGCGTTCCTTGGCACCCTTGAGAAGGTCGCCGATCTTGGAACCAACACCCTTCACGCCAGTGCCGACTTTGTCGGCGCCGGTCTTGACGGTGTCGACGGTCTTGGTGCCGAACTCCTGACCGCTGGTCTTACCGGAGTTGAAGCTGTCCTTGATCTTCGAACCGTAATCCTTGAGTTCGTTCTTGATCCAGCTGCCGCTGGTCTTGGCACCGCTCTGCGCCGCGGCGACGGAGGACGTGTCGGCCTGGGCGGTTCCGGCAACGGGGGCCTGGGCAGCCGTTCCGGCGTTCTGAGCGACCGAACCGGCAGTCTGAGCCGAGGCACCAGTGGTGGCAGCCTGGGCTGCGGCACCCGACTTGGCAGCCTGAGCCGCGGTTCCGGCCGTGGCGGACTGGCCGGCCGAGGTGGCGGCAGCGG
>JAKJFL010000404.1:0-3776 GCA_022704935.1 Candidatus Rifleibacteriota bacterium | reverse complement strand
GCGCAACGGCGGCCTGATCGCCACCAAGCCAGGGAATTTGACCGTTGAAGGTTCCCTGTACACCAACGTCGGCCTCTACGTCTCCCCGAGCACCTCCCTGAACATCCAGGGGAACTGGGTGACGAACCGCGTCGACAAGATGCGCATGCAGGGCCACGTGATGATCGATTACATCGCCTCGCGCGTCCGCGCTTCGCTTGGAAGCCTGCATCCGAAGACCGGCAAGTTCGATCCGCGCCGGTATCACCTCGTCCTGTCGCCGAAATGGTCGACCTGGAAGGTGGACTGACATGACGGTTGCTCGTGGCCGGCACCAGATCGGCATCACCATGGTCGAGATCATGGTCGCGATAGCCGTCATCGCCCTCGCGCTCCTGCCGCTTCTGCGCCTGATAACCGGCAACTACACCGCCACGGCACGAACCAGCAACCAGTCTCAGGCGGCAGCCATCCTCAACCGGCTGATCGAGGAGGTCAAACACGTTCCGTTCACGACGTATGTGAAGGAATGCCCCGAGGTGATGCAGGAAAAGAAGTTCGCGATTCCCGAAAAGTATTATCCAGAGACGATCTCCGCGCTCGACGAGCAGAAGAAGACGGGCGACCGGGAGTTCTGGGTCGAGACCTCGATGACAGGCACGAAGAACGAGTCGAACCAGCTCGTCGAGATCTACTTCGAGGCCGAGATCCGATGGCGCGACATGGGCGGAAAGTCCGCCGTCAATCAGCCCGAGCGAAGGCTCAGAGCCACTGCCCTGGTATTCAATCCCGAAACGAAGTTCCTGTGAGACCGGAATCCCTGTTCCGACCCGTACGATGCGGGAAGTGGACCGCTGGAGCCAGGATGGCGCAGTTCAAGCGGACCCGGCGAAAGAATCGAGGTTTGGCCATGAAAACTGAACGGAGACGAGGATTCACCCTGACGGAAGTCATGGTGAGCATCGCCCTCTTCGCGCTCGTTCTCGGCGTCACGATGCACCTCTGGAGCCAGGCGCAGCGAAGCATGGCCATCACGAGCACACGTCAGATCCTCCAGCATGACAGCCGTCTGATCGTCCAGATGATGACGGCCGACCTGAAGGCCGTCAAGGCGAACACGTTCAAGGCTACGGCCGATCCCCTGTCGATGGAATTCGAGCGGTTCGCCGTCGATGAGAAATCGAAGGGGGAGGAAAAACTTTCGACGGACAAAACCCTCGCCGTGAAATACACGTTTCTCAAGCCTCTTCTGAAGCGCGAATTGAGCGGAAAGGGGCCGCGCACCCTCTCGGGCCACGTCGAAGTCGTGACAGTCGCGAAAAAAAACCTTTCCGCCGAAGAGGCCGAAGCCAATCCCCAGCAGTCGGCGCGGGTGGACGTCGCCGTAACCCTCAAGATGCGGGTTCCCGGTTCGAAAAAGGAGTTGCAGCACACCGAGCGCACGTCGGTGATCATGCGCGACGATTACTACCAGCTTGCGAACAAAAGCTATTCGAGCAATCTACAGACGGCCTCGACGATCAAGGAAAAGATCGACGAAGCCGACAAGAGCACCTGGTTCGACAAGGAGCTGACCGCCGACTCTCTCAAGAACCTGACGAAAGAACAGCTCGACGACATGGGCAAGGTCCAGGAAGATACGATCTCCCAGGCGAAAGACGATCTGAAGGAGCTCAACAAGCAGATCGAGGACATCGACACGGGCAAGAAGTGGTATGACTGGATCGTCGGAACCGACCCGGACGTCGCGTTCGCCACCGACATGCGAAACAAACTTGCCGATATAAAATGCCCCGACGAAAATCTTCCCGAAAAGGGACAACGTCCCTCCGACCAGGCAGACAACCTTCTGAAGCAGGTTGACGACAAAATTCAGGAAGATGAGAAGGAATTTTTCGGAAAATCATTCGCATCGATATATGACGAAAAGGATTCTTCCCAGAAAGAGTTGGCCGACGCCCAGAAGAAAGCCTACGAGATGAAACTGGCTGACCGGCAGATCGAAAAGGCGATCTCGAAGCTGAGCGAGGAAGACAAGAAAGATCCCGAAAAGATGAAACAATTCACCAAGCTCATCGATCAATATCCGGCCACGACGGACGAACTCCGGGCCAACATGGCGAAGGAACTGCGCCTGAGCGAAAAGAGCGGCAGCGACAAGGCCGCCATCGAGGCGATGATCGAGAAGAAGTGCACCGAGATGGAGAAGGTGAAATCCGAGTATGCGAAGTGCGATCTCGCCTGGATGGACGAGGGCTCGATCGAAAAGAAGATCAAGGCCTACGAAGCGAACAAGCAGGTCTACAATTTCGGCAAGAGCAAGGCCGAGACGCTCCGCACCAAGGAAATGGCGATCGACAACCTGACCGTCATCGAAGAAGCCAAATCCAACCTCGCCACCACGAAATAGCTGCAGAAATACAACAACCCCGGCGATGGTTCACCACTGAGGCACAGAGCCCGGAGATCCCCACGCGTAGAGGCTGGTTTCAAACCCGTCCATCTCACCGCAACAGCAAGAACCTTCACCACGATGGAGATAAAGGTTCCAGAATTTTCACAGAGAACGCTGTCTTGTTTCAATCTCTGCGCCTCTGTGCCTCGACGGTGAAAAGGTCTTTTTATCTCCGTGATTCAGCAGTTGTGCCGCCGTCCGCCATCTCAGGCGATGCGCGCGGTGCAGCCGTCGGGGTCGGCGGCGGTGACGATGGCCGGCGTGATGGCGTTGTGAAGGTCGGCATCGCTGACGGTGCGGCAGGGGATGTATTCGCGGCTGAGGCCGTGCCAGAGGCCGTTTTCCTGCGTTTCCCACAGGACGTCGAGGGAGCGGCCGACGAAGCGGCGGTGAAATGAGGCAGCCGACGCTTTCCAGGCCTTTTCGACGGCTTTCGCGCGGGCCTGTTTGATTGCGTTCGAAAGCTGGCCGGGCATCGTCGCGGCGGGAGTACCATCGCGCGGTGAATAACGGAATATATGTATTCGTGAAAATGCCTGGCGTTCGACAAACGCCAGCGTCGCGGCGAACAGGTCATCCGACTCGCCCGGAAAGCCGACGATCAGGTCGGTGCTGATGCCGATGTCCGGCATGCGGACGCGCAGTCGTCCGACGAGAGCGGCAAAGGTCGCCGCGTCGTAAGGGCGACGCATCGCGCGCAGCGTCTCATCGCACCCGGACTGTAAGGGAAGATGCAGATGCATGCAGGCCTTCGGATCGGTCGCGAGCCACTCGATCAGGTCGTTTTCGACCTCGACCGGCTCGATCGAACTCAGTCGGATCCGGTCGAGACCGTCGATGGCCGACAGGTCACGCAGCAAGCCTACAAGGCCATACGCATACCGGCCGACGTGGATGCCGGTCACAACGATCTCGCGCCGGCCTGTCGCGACGATCCGGCGGGCCTCGTCGACGAGTTCGGACCGCCCGCGTGAGGTTTCGGGGCCGCGCAGGTGCGGAACGATGCAGTAGGCGCAGAACTGCGTGCAACCGTCCTGTATCTTCAGAAACGCCCTGGTCCGCTCGCCACCGATCAGCTCTTCGGGAACGTGGGCCTCATTGCCTGCGTCAGAAATATCGGGGCGGAGAAGGTCAAGGTGCTCGAGAAGCTCGCGAACGGCGAGCGCCGTCGCATACGGAAGCGCTCCATCGAGCTCCACTGCAGGTTCGTCCCCGTCTTCCGGCGAGCGCTTCTCCGCAAGTCGCGCCTCACAGCCGGCCAGAACTAGCTTTACGGCAGGCCAGCGGCGTCGGACAGCCCGAAGCGCCTGGCGCACCTTCTGGGACGCCCTGCCGGTGACGG
>JAKJFL010000403.1:0-3779 GCA_022704935.1 Candidatus Rifleibacteriota bacterium | reverse complement strand
CGAACCTGCTGCGGCTTGTCGCGGCGGGAGCCGAGGTGCCCCCCTTCGTCATCGTTTCGAGCAGATGCTTCGATGCGTTCATCAAGGATTTCCGGTCCGAGTTCGACGGGGTCGTCCGTCGGCTCGACGGCTCGAGCCCGATGAAGGTCGCAGAAACATCGAAAGCCGTTCGCGACTGCATCATCTCCCATCCGCTTCCAAAGCTCATTGCCGACGAAATGTATGCAGCCCTGCGCGACCAGATCGGAACCGACGCGTTCGTCGCCGTCAGGTCCAGCGCCCTGGGCGAGGATTCCAAGGAGTTCTCCTACGCGGGAATGCTCGACACCTACCTGTTCTGCCGCACCGAGAGCGAGATCGCCCTCGCGGTCGTCAACTGCTGGGCCTCGATGTACTCCGACCGGGCCGTCTCCTACCGGTTCATGCGCGGCATTTCCCAGAGCGGCATCTCGATGGCCGTCGTCGTCCAGGAGATGGCCGACGGCATCGCTTCCGGCGTGACGTTCACCGTGAACCCGCAGACGAAGTATGAAGACGAGATCCTCATCAACGCCGTCTGGGGGCTGGGCGAGGGACTCGTGTCGGGCGGGGTCGACGCCGACCGGTTCGTGGTGATCAAGAAGGACGAATTCCCGATCGACAAGTCGGAGATCGCGCACAAGGGAGAGCGGGTCATTTTCGACCGGGCGCAGGGCTACGGCACCATCGAGGAGAAGATCCCGGACGAGGAGGCCGCCAAGCCCTGTCTCACCGAACAGCAGATCCGGTCCGTGGCCGCCGTCTGCACCCGCATCGAACGGGAATATGGCGGCGTGCCGCAGGACATCGAGTGGACCGTCAGCCGTGACGGCCGCGTCAAGATCCTCCAGACCCGCCCGATCACGACCGTCGACAGACCGTGGCCCTCGGAACGGCCCTACGTGACCCTGTGGGACAACTCGAACATCGTCGAGAGCTACTCGGGCGTCACGACGCCCCTGACGTTCTCGTTCGCCCTCAATGCGTATCACAACGTGTATGTCCAGTTCTGCCAGGTTCTCGGGGTGCCCGAGGAGATCATCAAGAAATACGACTTCAACTTCGGGAACATGCTCGGCCTGCTGAACGGCAGAATCTACTACAACCTGAAGAACTGGTACCGCCTCGTGTCGGTGCTGCCCGGCTACTCGTTCAACTCCCGGTTCATGGAAGGCATGATGGGGGTCAAGGCGACGTTCGATTTCTCGACCGAAACCCACGAGGAGCGGAACCAGGCAGGCTTCTTCCGCCGCTGGTTCATCGAGCTTCCACGTATGGGCTGGGTCGGGGCTAACCTCGCCTGGAAGTTCTGGACGATCGACGCCGAAGTGAAGAAATTCATGGATATATACACAAAGATGTATAACAAGTACAAGGATTTCGACTTCGACAACCAGCCCGCGCACCGGCTCGTCGACATCTACAACGAACTCGTCACCACCGTGCTGGGAAACTGGAAGGCCCCGATCATCAACGATTTCATGGCGATGATCTTCTACGGCGTCCTCAAGTCGCTGATCGGAGCCTGGCTGCCGAACGCCGAGCACTCGCTGCAGAACGATCTCGTCGCCGGCCAGGGCAACGTCGAGAGCACCCTTCCGATGCGTGCCATGCAGAAGATGGCACGCTTCATCAAGGCCCATGCGGATCTTGCCGGGCTGTTCCAGACCCTCGATGCAGCCACCCTGAAGAACCGGTTCATCACCGGCCCGGCCTCGGAAGCGGGGGCGCCTGCCGAGGAGCGCGAACTCGCGGCGCAGATCAAGGCCTATCTCGACGAGTTCGGCTTCCGCACCATGAACGAGCTGAAGCTCGAGGAGCCGTCGCTGAACGAGAAACCCGAGTTTCTGTTCAGCATGCTGAAGAACTATTCCGCCGGTCCGCTTCCGCCCGAGGAAGACACGGGGACGCAGGAGGCGAAGAAGCGCGAGGCCGCCGAAAAGCGCGTCGAGGAGGCCCTGCGCGACCAGACGATCTGGGGCTTCATTCCGAAGCTGCCGATCATGAAATTCGTCACGGACTACGCCAAGAAGGCCGTTGCGGTACGCGAATACCAACGGTTCGCCCGCACCAAGATGTACGGCCTGGCGCGGCGCATCTACATCGGCATCGGCCGGCGGCTCGCCGAGCGCGGCGTGATCGACCACCACGACGACGTGTTCTACCTGCACAAGGACGAGATCATGTCATACGTCGTCGGCACGGCGGCCAGTCAGAAACTGCGCGAGCTCGCCGCCATTCGGAAAGCAGAGTTCTACGCCTACCGCCAGATGGACGAACTGCCCGACCGCATCGAGACGAAGGGCATCGTCTACACCAACGACCTGAACAAGAGCGTGCTGAAGGTGCAGCAGAGCGACGATCCGAACGTGCTGCAGGGCATCGGGGGCTGTTCCGGCGTCGTCCGGAAGCGGGTGAAGGTCATCCTCAACCCAAGCGACGACATGAACCTGAATGGCGAGATCCTCGTTGCCGCACGCACCGACCCGGGCTGGGTGCCGCTGTTCGCGACCGCGGCCGGCCTGCTGATCGAGCGGGGAAGCATGCTTTCCCACTCGGTCATCGTCGCCCGCGAGCTCGGCCTTCCGGCGATCGTCGGCATCACGGGCATCACGAAGCGCGTGAAGACGGGCGACCTGGTCGAGATGGACGGGACGACCGGCATCGTTCGCATCATCGAGCGGGCCGAGGGTGGTGAATCCGCTGCCGGAGGTGTTTCATGAGTGAGGAATCCTCCCACGGCGTATCACCGTTCTATGCTGCGTGCGCACGATTCCTGGTGCGGCACAGGACGATCCTGTTCATGCTTGCCGTGTTGCTCGTTGTTGCCGGGTTGCCGTTCGCGACCCAGATCCGCATCGACAACAGCCTCGAGATGTGGTTTCTCGAGGACGATCCGACCCTGAGCGGGTATCGCGAATTCAAGAAAATGTACGGAAACGACGAGGTCATCCTGGCCCTCGTCGATTGTGGAGGTCCAGGGAAGCTCTTCGATCCCGAGAAACTTCAGAACCTCTGGAACGTGTCGAAAGCCATCGAGGCCGACGAAACGAATTTCAAACGCGTTCTCAGCGTCGGGGTTGCGCCGTATATCGGTCTTCAGGGCAGCGACACCCTGATCGTCGAGGATCTGATCACGGCGGACGTCAGAACGGCTTCCGATGCCGAGCAGATTCGTGAGCGGTTCCTGAGCGATCCTCTCAAGAAGAAACTGCTCACCGACATGGCGCAGCGATTCGCGGTTCTGCTCATAGAGCCGGTTGCGACTCCGGAGATGGATGTCCGTCGCCCGCAGATGATCGCGGCGGTGCGCGAGAAGCTCCAGGGGTGTTCCTACCGCCTCGCCGGCATGGGCGTCATGTACGATGAACTCAACCGGCTCAGCATCAGGGACGGCCTCGTATTCTCCCTGATATCGAATTTCGTCATCGCGCTGGTGATCTTCCTGCTGTACAGGTCGAAGCCGTTCCTGGGTATCGTGGTTGTCGTCATGCTTCTCGGCGGCGGCTGGTTCGTCGGCTTCTACGGCCTGTTCCGGCAGAACTTCAACATGGTCACGATCGTATTGCCGACCCTGATGATGATTCTCTCCATCTCGGACGTGGCCTACGTATACAATAATTATTGCTATAATCTCGACAAGGTCGTGAAAGACCGCGAGAAAGGTCTCGAGGAGGTTTTCATCGAATGCCTTTCACCGTGTCTGTTCACCTCGATCACCAACGCGCTCGGATTCTGGTCGATCGTGACCAGCCCGATGG
>JAKJFL010000402.1:0-3804 GCA_022704935.1 Candidatus Rifleibacteriota bacterium | reverse complement strand
CCGCCGCATCGAGGGCCGAAACAAGCTCGAACTCGATGGCCTGCACTTCCTGGAGCACGAGGTCGCGATGATCGAGCATCTGAAGCACGCGGTCGAGGGAAAACTCTGTCTGGGCGAGCAGGTCACGCCCATCGTCGGCCAGTTCCCCGTACAGGAGGGTCAGCCGTTGCAAGCCCGCTTGCAGGCGCTCGCGAAGGGGAGCATCGATTTTCATGAAAAATGGGTCTCCCTTGTCACGACCGTCCGATCAACCGCCGTTTCTTGCAGAAACAAGTTTCGTCAGGCGTTCTTTCAGCGCGTCGAAGAGATTGTTCGAGAACAGGATCGTCTCCTTGTGCTGCGCGGAGACGGCTTGGCCGCGGCGATCGCAGCCGGAGAAGGTTTCGATGATGGAAACGCCGGTCCTGCCGAGTTTGTGGATGGCAAGCAGGAACTCGAACGGCCAGAAGAAGCCTCTGAAGCCTTCCGGAGCCCGCGGCATGCCCGGGTCGCCGACCATGACGAAGATCGGAAAGTCTTTCTCGTCATACGCGTTGAAAAACCAGGTGGATTCATCCCAGGCAAGGTAGGAATCCTTCTGGTTGAACGAGTAGACGCGTTTCACCCGTTCGGTGAAGTTCATGGAGCCGACGATGATGTCGGAGCCGTCGGAGTGTGCGAGTTTCTGCTCGATCGTGTTGATGTTGAAGGGAACGCCACGCTTCTCGAACGCCACGGTTTCGAGCTTCAGAATGGCGTTGAACCGATCGATGACGAGTGGCTGGCTCTTGAACCCCAGGGCCATGGCAAGCTGCCCCTGCAGGCGCTCGTATTCGACCCTGAGCTGTTCGCACACGGCCTTGAGCTGTTCGACGTGCTCAGGATCGGCGCGGAGTTTGAGCGTGGCAGCGCGAAGCTGGTTCTTGGCCTCGACGTATTCGCTGCGGGCTTTTTTCACCAGCATCTGTTCGTCAGCGACGGTGCGTTTCTTGAAGCCCCGGGTCGCCGAGATGGAGGTTCCGGCTTCGCGAATATCACTGATGATGCCAGAGAGATTCAGGCCATCGCGGCCGGTCCGCTGTATTTCGAGCAGTTTTTCCAGCTCGCCCTGGACCATGGCGGCTGTCGGATAGCGGCTCGACGGGTCCTTTGAGAGAAGTTTGAGAACAACCTGCTCGAGCTTCTGCGGGATTTCGGGAACGAGCTGGCGAGGCGGAGGGAAGTTCCCTTTCGTCTGGGAAAGGAAGACTTCCATCTCCTTCTTGCCCTCGAACGGAAGGCGCCCCGTCAGTTTCTCATACATGACAACCCCGAAGGAGAACAGGTCGGAGACCTGGTCTACGGGTTTATTCATCAGCTGTTCGGGGCTGGCATAGACAACTGTATATAATCTTTCACCCGGCTGGTCGAAGTCGCCGGACTCGTCGAGCTTCTTGGCAATGCCGAAATCGATCAGGCGCGGCGAGTATTCCGGCCCGGTCAGGATGATGTTGTGCGGCTTGATGTCGCGATGGACGATTCCCTGCTTGTGGACGTATCCCAGGGCATCGAAACATTTGATGAATAGCGTCAGGTATTCTTCGATGGTCGGTATGGACTGTTTGACGCCGAGCGTCGTCGCCGAGTTGCTCCGCGGGAAGGCATCCAGCGAAAGGCCCTTGACGTATTCCATCGCCAGGTAGTGGTAGTCGCCCTCCTGGCCGGCTTCGATGAACTTCACGATATTGGGATGATTCAGCCCTTTGAGGATCTGCCCCTCGAGCTTGAAACGCTCGAGAATGACGGGCTCTTCCACGCATTCCGGGGAAAGCAGCTTGATGGCGACGAGCTTTTCCGATTTCAGCTCGATGCCGATGAAGACAGACCCCATCCCCCCGCAACCGATCAGGTCGAGGAGTTTGTAGCGCGTCAGTTCGGGGGGGACGATCATTGCCATCGTTCAGCGGTTCTCCCGGCCAGAAATGGTGATTACTTTTTGGTCATTACGAAGTCGATGCGCTCCTGGGCGTTTTTCGCGATCTTGGAGCCCGGCTTGAGGCGAATCACTTCAGCCCACTCCTTCTGCGCTTCGGCCTGCATGCCCTTCTTGAAGTAGCTGTTGGCGAGGTAGTAATGCTGGTTTTCGTTGCTGGGTTTGATAGCGAGAGCACGCTTGTAGGTCTCGATTGCCTTGTCGGTCTCGTTGTTGCTGTAATACATGAACGCCAGCCAGTCGAGCAGGTCGACATTGTTCGGATCGGAAACGAGCAGCTTCTCGACCTCGGCGATGCCTTCGCCGGTTCCGGACGTGTATTTCGTCAGAAGCTCCTCTTCCTCTTTCTTCATCTGGTTCTGAATATCGTTCCCCGAAAGAACCTGCTTGAAGCGCTTCGAGGCGACGGCAGCCCTCTCGTCGTCGGCCTGGCCGGCCCCCACCATGTCACCCGGCGATGCCTTGTCTTTCGACATCAGCAGCACCAGCACGATGGCGACGAGCACCACCACCCCAACGATGATCATCAATGTTACCGCGTCCATACTTTTCCCTCCTGCAGTCAGGATGTTTTTTCTTCTGTCGTATCGCTTCGGCCGCCCGGAACCCCGGTCAGCCGAGTATTCCCCACTCTCCAAGCATCGATCTGAAGCGCCGCCACGAGTATCTGCCCGGATACGTAATCGGAAGTTCATCGATCAGCACGGCCACGGCCGTCGCGTTGTCGGGACCGCCGCCTTTGCATGCCAGATCGACAAGCCGTTTCGCCGTTCCGCCAAACGGCCTGCGGGCGAGTTCCTCCCGTATGTTGTCATCGGACACAGGTCCGTAGATGCCGTCGGAGCAGAAGAGCAGAGCATCGCCGGCAGCCAACTCCAGGATCGCCGTATCCACGGAGATAAACTCCCGGACGCCAAGCGCCCGGCTGAGGATGTGTCTCGCCGGGTGACACCGAGCCGCCACCGCGTCGAGTTTTCCCGCCCGCACCTGCTCGGCGACGAGTGTGTGATCTGTCGTTAACTGTTTCAGCTCTCCTCCGCGCAGGAGATACACACGGGAATCGCCAACGTGACAGAGGATCATCCGGTTGTCAGAAATGAATCCGGCCGTCAGCGTCGTTCCCATTCCCTGGCAGTCGGCATGCTTCTTGACGTATTCCCAGATCGCGAAATTGGCTTCGAGAAAGGCGCTTTCCACCTCGGCCGGCCCGGCAGCACGATCGGACCGCTGGCTTGAAAGCCATGTCTTCAATGTCGCCGTCGCAAGCCCCGACGCCACCTCGCCCGCCGCGTGGCCTCCCATGCCATCGGCAACGGCAAACAGGCATGCACCGGCGGATATGGCCGGCTCATGCCAGGGAGGAACCGCCAGCGAGCTGTCCTCGTTATTCTTGCGAACGAGGCCACGGTCGGTGTGGAGCGAGATCTGCAATCGACTGCCTTTCTCCGGCATCTCTACTACAGGGGGCATTATAAACGTGAATACAGGCCCGGTCAAGCGGGACAGGGCGAGGACGGACGGCGGACGGCCGTCCCCGCGAGACGGTCAGGGAATGAAATTCTTCACGATAAGAGCGACGCCGCACAGGGAAACGACTCCGCCCGCGATGAGCAGCCAGAAGACGCGCGACTCGGCGTCGGCGACCAGCTCTTCTTCGGATTTCGTCGAGATGACGAACGAAACATCGCTCTTCACCCGCTTGGCGATGGTCGGTGCCTCGCCGCCGGAATGCAGCTCTCCGAGGACGTATCCAGGTTGGCCCACCGGGAAGATGACTTCTTTGTGTTCGATGCCGAGGATGCGGTGATTGCCGTCCAGCGGCGGCAGGGAGCTGACGTATCCGGCTGTCAGGC